>JAILGV010000028.1 GCA_024696355.1 Solobacterium sp. | reverse complement strand
CTGCTGGATGATCCGGATCTGAACGGGGTATATGAGAAGCTGAAGGAAAGACTGAAGGACAGGAATGTTTATACGGTATACAGCGACCGTGACAGTCAGGCAAAAGACCTGTATCAGGAGGGACTGACGGCGGATCTTGCGAAGATACAGATGAATGAAGACCTGCAGAAAAGCATTGATGAGAACAGATGCCTGCTCGTGTTTGTCGGTGAAGAGGGCTTTCTTTCATGCCGCAGACTCAGAACTGACAGCTTTGTGGCAGCTTATGCGGAAAGTTATTATACAAAGCCGATGGTGAATTTCTGCGGAGGCCTTCACTTTGTTTACGTGCCTGCCGGTACGGATATGACGGAGTATGTGCCGCTGACGGAAAAAACAAGACTGACGTATATGCATCTCAATGAACTGTACAGGATTTACGGCAGGGATGCATACCGGATGAAGATCGGTGAGATGTACGAAAAGCAGCCGCTTCTGTTTGCAAATATCTATCAGAATGACGGAAGAGTCATCCCGCTGGATATCACCGGCTCCTCTGACCCCGGACAGTACATGCTCAACAGGGAACAGGCGGTCAGCAGGTTTCTCGGCAGGTATGAAGGTGTTTCCTGTTTCAGCTGTTATTTTGACGGACAGATGAATCTCAGGGATATTCCCTACGGATGCACGGAAGCACAGGACGGGATTCTTGTTCATGCGGCAAGGTGCTCAAAGGGACATGCCGCGGATGTGATTCTCTCCGACGGACACAGCAGCCTCAGGCAGCTGATGAAAGACAGTGAAGGGGTGCATATTCTTTCGAATTTCCTGTTCTTTATGACACCGAAGCTGAAAATGCTGTACAACGCACAGCGGAAGGACAGAAAACCGGAACAGATCCAGTCAGACAGCGGGCATCTGGATTATATGAAGCGAAACGGAAGGGAATCATTTTCACTGTATAACAAAGGCTGCTTTGCGGTAATGAAGGACGGCAGCTTCAGGCTGTTTGATCTGAAAACGGAAAGAGGCACAGTGACGGTAAACGGCAGAAAATATGATTTCGATGAGAGCTGCGTCAATACGGAAGAGGACCGTGAGATTGTCATCCATACGCCGTACTGCTCACTGGACGAACCTTTCTCAGACAGTTACTGCAGGCAGATTACAGGAAATTTCAATATTGTTATGATTCAGGATCAGGTGATCTGCGCTGGCAGAAATGTTCTTCTGCCGAGCATCGGCGCGGTGATTTCCTTAAGGGAGGTGCCGGAGGGAGTCAGGGAAACAGAAGACGGATATTATGACGTATCTGACCTGAAGGTATCGGTGCATCTGGATCATCCGCTTCTGAATGACGCTGCATCGGCATACGGCGGAGGAATCATCCTGATGAAGGACGGAAAGGACTGCAGTACGGAAGACCTCCGAAAAGAAGGGTGGATGTCAGCGCTGAGCCGGCAGACGCAGGAGACGGAAGTGGAGAAGCCGGCAAGACATCCCCGTACGGCTGTGGGAATCTGCGGAAACGGTGATCTTGTCATCATGGTCTTTTCGGGAAGAAGTCTGATTTCCGGCGGTGCCGACTATTCACAGATGTGCACTGCGGCACGTACGGTATTCCGTGACATCAAAGATCTGATGAACGTTGACGGGGGAGGTTCCTCTCTTCTCGGCATCAGTTCGGACGGTGTTTTCATGGAGCTCAGTCTGCCTGCGACCTCGGCAACCAACGTTGCCGGAATGGGCAGAACAGTAAATACTGCCCTTGATATCAGAATCGGCTGAACAGCTTTCCGAAGTTTGTGAACAGTTTGCCAATTATTTTTTGAAAACGTTTCCATTTTAAAATGGGAGTGCTATACTTCTTTTAGAAGCATTTTGCGAAAAGGAGATCAAGCAAATAATTATGAAAAAGTTTATTACGATTCCTCTGGCTTTGTCCATGTTTCTTATGACTGCGTGCTCTTCGGGCTCATCAAATCAGCCCGCTCAGCCTTCGGGTTCAGGTGAACCGGCAGCGGAAGAAAAGGACTACAGCGGCTACACAATCCGTATCTATTCCAACTCAAACTCTACAGAGCGTACAACATGGCTGATCAACGAAGCAAAAGAAGCAGGCTTCACAATCAGCATTGATGACAAC
Organism: Solobacterium sp.; assembly: GCA_024696355.1. Lineage (GTDB taxonomy): Bacteria > Bacillota_I > Bacilli_A > Erysipelotrichales > Erysipelotrichaceae > Bulleidia. Next base: position 26,536 of record JAILGV010000028.1, on the reverse strand, counting down.
AGTGTTATTTCCGGTGATACTGCCGCTGTACAGGCAGCCAACGAAAATAAAGACGGCGACCTGATCTTCGGTCTGAACGAAACAAGATGGGGACAGATCGTTGACGGACAGTATGAAAATCTGAAGCTGATTGACTGGACGCCTGATTTCGCATCAGAAGTCGGTGAATACAAATATGACGGAAAAGCATACGGCATCGTTATTCAGAATGTCCTGATGCTCTACAGAAACGACGAATACGGAACAAACGGTGAAGAACTGCACTTCAATCACTGGGCTGATGTCATTGACAGCGGATACAAGTGGTACCGTCAGAACAAGGTCGGCGGAACGACAAACGCAAACATCAACAGTGCAATGCTCTATGCCTTCACAGATCCTTCCTCTCCGGCAGGCGGAATCTCCGTTGACGGATGGAGAGCTCTCTGGAAGTTCTGCGCAGAAGGTGCATTCTCTTCCGATGATTCTTACAAATACGGATTTGATCCTCTGAACAAGGGTGATGTTGCTGTTACAGAATTCTACTCCTCCGCTCTTTACGGAAAGATCGACGCAGCCGCCCAGGATTCCGAGCATCCGATTACAGCTGACAACTGGGCTCTTGTAGATATCGCCGACGGCACATACTACATTGCCGAATACATCGGTATTCTTGACAAGGCCGGAAGAACAGAAGAACAGACAGAAGCTGTCAAGGCATTCTGCGAATGGTTCGGTTCCGCCGAAACACAGGCTGCGTGGGCTGAAGAGTTTGACTCATTCCCCTGCAACAAGGCAGCTGCCGACATCGTTTACCAGGGCAATATTCCCGAGATCTACAAGCTGGACAACTTCGCTCTGAAGACAGTTGCAGGCACCGATATGACATATGCTGCATATGTAGCTGCTCATAACGCTGAATGGACAAATATCCTGACAAACCTCGGCTTCTACTGGGCTGACGCTTCTGATGCTCCGGCAGAGCCTGACTGGGACAACCTTGACTGGGCTACACTGACACAGAAGGCTGAATAAGCAATCATTGAATTAAATGTATCTGTGATGGCGGGTCCTGAGGGACTCGCCATCTCATTATTTTGATCCCGGAGGAATCTTATGATTAATTTAAAGGATATTGTTGTGAGATTCGGTGATTTCACCGCACTTCACAATATTAATGTGCACGTAAAAGAAGGTGAGTTTTTTACCTTTCTGGGACCGAGCGGCTGCGGCAAGACGACAACTCTGAGAACCATCACAGGCTTTATCAGGCCTGCGGAAGGCAAAGTCTATGTAGCCGGCAAAGATATTACCAATGTTCCGATTGAAAAGAGGAATATCGGCATCGTCTTCCAGAGCTATGCTCTGTTTCCGACCATGACAGTCTATGACAATATTGCCTACGGTCTGAAGATCAAGAAGCTGGCGAAGGCCGAGATTGACAAAAAGGTCCGCACCATTGCCAGAAAGGTGGATCTCAGCGATGAACAGCTTGCCAAGGCTGTATCACAGCTTTCCGGCGGCCAGCAGCAGCGTGTTGCGATTGCAAGAAGCCTGGTAACGGAGCCGGCTATTATCTGCATGGACGAGCCTCTTTCAAATCTTGATGCCAAGCTGCGTGTCCAGCTGAGAACGGAACTGAAAAACATGCAGAAGGAATTCGGCATCACCAGTATTTACGTAACGCATGACCAGGAGGAGGCACTGACGCTTTCCGACAGAATTGCCGTCTTCAACAAGGGATATATCGAACAGATCGGAACGCCGAATGAGATTTACAATCATTCCGCCACCGAGTTTGTCTGCAACTTCATCGGCGACATCAACAGGCTGGAACAGCCGATTGTTGACAAAATGGTGGAGGCAGGCGCCGGAATTCATCCTTCCTGGCATCATTATGTGCGTCTTGAGCGCCTCAGGGTGAATTCACCCGAGAGCGAGGAAACAGCCCTGATCGTAAAGGGAAAAGTCACCTCCATTGAGTATTACGGTCTGTATATCAAGTACTACATTGATGCAGAAAACCAGATGCTGAAAGTGATTGAAAAGAATGACGGTGTGAATCTCTATGAGATCGGCGATGAAGTGGATATCACGATTTCATACAGAGACCTGATGAGCTATGAACCTCAAGAAGGGGTGAGTGCTCAATGACAGAGAGAAAACCGTTTAATCCCGAAAAGGCGCTGGTGATTATCGGCGGCATATTCTTTGCCTATCTGTTCTTCGGCTTCATGCTGGCACCGTGCCTGAATACTCTGACGTCAATTTTCAGAGTTAAGGATGCGGCCGGAAATCCCGATCCCTTTGCGGTTATCCGCTTCTTCCTTGCCGGAAATATGCCGAAGTATGTATGGAACTCACTGAAGCTGGCAGTGTGCCTTGTGGTGACGGTCAATGTTGTGGGTATCTCCATCGTGCTTCTGACGGAGTATTTTGACATCAAGGGAGCAAGGATCCTGAGACTGGGCTACATGACGACGATGATTTACTCCGGCGTTGCACTGGTTACGGGATATATGTTCCTGTATGCAGGCGACGGAATCATGACGACATGGCTGAAAAGTCAGTTCCCGGATTTCAGTCCGGCATGGTTCTCGGGATTTAATGCCGTATTGTTTACAATGACTTTTGCATGTACATCAAACCACATGCTGTTTCTGAGAAATGCCATCAGAGGAATTGACTACAATACGGTTGAAGCATCAAGAAACCTCGGTGCCGGACCGGTAAAGACGCTGTTCCAGGTCGTCTTCCCGACGCTTCTGCCGACACTGTTCTCACTGACGGTTATGACATTCATCACCGGTCTGTGCGCGATGTCCGCGCCGACCCTGCTGGGCTACGACTCGATCAATCCCGAGATCGTCCGTCTGGCCGGTTCATCCGTGGCGGATGAGTCATTCCCCCAGGCGAGAGCCGCGCTTCTTTCGATCATTCTGGCATGCTTTACCATTGTTCTTCTGACAATTCTTTCCTCCTATGAGAGAAAGGGTCATTATCTGTCGGTATCAAAGACAAAGGCAAAGCTGCAGAAGCAGAAGATCGAAAATCCCGTGGCCAATATCCTGGCGCATATCTATGCATACGTTCTCTTTATCATTTACATGACACCGGTTGTCATGATTGTCCTGTTCTCCTTCCAGAATTATGTGGCAGTAAGAAACAGGAAACTTGATCCGGCCGGCTGGACTCTGGTCAATTACTTCGGGCAGGAGGATTATTCCTATATGTCTTCCCGCGGTACATACAAGACAAGAGTCGGCTCCATATCCGGCGTCTTCTCGAATGAGGCAACACTGGGAGGCATTCATACTTCATTTGTGCTTTCGGTCATAGCTGCGGCGCTGGCGTGCATTATCGTCGTCATTGCCTGCAACTACATCTTCAAGCATAAGAAGAGCGGAACCGTACTTGAATATGCACTGCTGTTCCCGTGGCTTTTGCCGACAATTCTGATCTGTTATTCCTACCGTGTATTCTTCAACAGTTCGGATGTATGGTACGTATTCGGACAGAATCTGTATTACGCAGACAGGGTGAGGATACTGATTGTCCTGGCATATACCGTGGTCAAGCTGCCGTTCTCGCTCCGAATGATCAAAGCATCCTTCTATGCAATTGACGAGGAACTGGAAGACGCGGCAAGAAACCTCGGTTCTTCCGCAGTCCGCACATTCCTGAAAGTCAAGCTTCCGATTATTCTGCCGTCTGTTCTGGCAGTATTTGCCCTGAACTTCAACTCACTGTTCACCGAGTATGACATGGGTGCGACATTCGCATCGACATACGGAACTACATACGCCATGGTCATCCAGGCGATGTGCCGTGATGAAGGTCTGTACGGATACAATGTCAACGCTTCCGGAAGACGCTGCGCGTCTACGGTATTCATCATGATCGTTTCCGGTCTCATCCTGTATCTTGTATACGGTGTGGGAAGCCGTGATCTGAGTGAGCGTCTGGAAATCAAAAAGAAGCGCAGGAAGAGAATCGATAAAGTTAAGTCGAAGCTTGCGAAACAGTCATGATCAGAAATATTGTATTTGATATGGGGCAGGTCCTGATTGACTGGAAACCTGCGGAACTGATCAGACAGTTCGGGCTTTCCGAAGAGGATTCGGCTGCCCTGATGCTGGAAATCTTCGGCGAGACGGAATGGGTTGCCCTGGATGACGGTACGGTCAGTGAAGAGGATGCGCTGAAAGCAATCTGCGGAAGACTGCCGGAACATCTTCATCCGTATGCCCGCATTCTGGTATGCGACTGGTGGAAACCGGAGTTTCATGTCAAAGAGGGCATTGAGCAGCTGATCAGGGATGTGAAGGCGGCAGGATACGGCGTGTATCTTCTGAGCAATGCCAATACCAGGCAGGCGGAGTACTGTACAAGACTGCCGGGCTGGGAATGCTTTGACGGCCGTGTCACTTCAGCGGAACTGAATATCCTCAAGCCGGATGAAAGGATTTATGAGCATCTGCTTCAGAAATATGATCTGAAGGCAGAGGAGTGCTTTATGATCGACGATTCTCCCGCCAATGTTTATTCGGCGCTGAAATGCGGCTTCCGGGGAGCTGTTTTCCATGATGATGTCGCAAGACTGAGAAAACAGATGGCGGAAGCGGGAATTGCCGCAGGCAGCTGAGACGGGCAGTCCCGGATGCCTGCAGAGACATGCATTTGCTGAAAGCTTATATCTGAAAAAGCCTGCGGGTCAGTGATGATCCGCGGGCTTTTCCGTATCTTACGGATAAATAAGCAAAATACGGCTATTCTGACAATTTTGTAATAAAGCAGTCATATTCATTTAAGACGGGGGAAATATCATGAACTCAGACATAACAGATCAGTCATCTGTTGGAAAGGGGTTATATGGTAGCATTAATTGGATTTCTGATGATCATCCTGATCGTCATCCTGCTTCTCAAAGGGAAAATGTCCCCGATCGTTGTCCTGGCGGTTGTTCCGGCTGCGGCAGCGCTGATTCTCGGATATTCCCCCATTGCTGTTGCGGACTTCATCAAGGAAGGTATTAAAACAACCACAAGCAATGGTATTCTGTTCATTTTCTCGGTCATTTACTTCGGTGTTCTTTCTGATACTGGTCTGTTTGATGTTATCGTCAACTGGCTGGTCAAAAAGGCCGGCAACAATGTTATTGCAATTACGGTAGCTACAGCTCTTGTTGCAACGATTTCCCATCTGGACGGCACAACTGCAACAACAGTTCTGATTACAATCCCGTCCCTGTATCCGATCTACCGCAAGATGAATATTGATCCGAAAATCCTGCTCTGTCTGACCGGTGCGTGCATGGGCGTTATGAATCTGCTTCCCTGGGGAGGCCCCACTGCAAGAGCTGCCACTGTACTGCAGATGGACGCCAACGCACTCTGGCATATCCTGATTCCGATCCAGATTGCCGGATTTGTAATCAATATCGTTCTCGGCGTTCTGCTCGGCATGTATGCTGTTAAACACGGTGCCGGCGCAGGAAAAGGCGATGCGGTTGAGGCAGATGAGAAAGCAGCTGCCGAAGCAAACAAGCTCCGCAAGTCCACACCGTATCTGGTATTCAATCTCTTACTGACAATCGGCGTCATCACAGTTCTTTCGATGGGTCTGGTAACAAGCTATGTCGTGTTCCTGGTTGCACTCTGCATCCTGCTGGCTGTCAACTATCCTGATCAGAAACTGCAGGACAAGCTGATCAAAACACATGCACCGGCTGCTCTGATGATCTCTGCGACACTGTTCGCTGCAGGCGCCATGGTCGGTATCTTCGACGGAACAGGCATGCTTACGGAAATGGCCAACGCAATCATGGCAGTCATTCCGGCAGCCCTGGGAAGATTCATTCACATTATCTTCGGCGTACTCGCACTTCCGCTTGGTCTGTGCATCGGCACCGATGCATACTTCTACGGCATTATGCCTCTGGTTATGCAGGTCGGTGAAACATACGGTGTTGCATCCCTCAGTACTGCACTGACAATGATCATCGGCAAGAACATCGCGCTGATGGTAAGCCCGCTTGTCCCGGCGACATTCCTGGCAATCGGTCTGACAAATACCGAACTGAAGGATCACATGAAGTTCTCCATTCCGATCTACTTCGTCATCAGTCTGGCGATGCTGCTGCTCGGAATTATCTTCGGAATCATTCCGCTCTGAAAACAATAAGGCATATGCGGCACGGCCGCATATGCCTGTTGCTGTGTTAAGATACAATTAACGGGAGGTGCCATGGCAAAGGAAATAATATTGATTGTGGATGATGAAGCTCCGATCCGTACTGCCCTTCGGACGGCTTTTTCGCGTGAGGGCATAGCTGTACAGGAGGCTTTCGACGGCCGTGAGGCAATGCAGCTGTTAAAGAGGAACCGCTACAGTCTGGTAATCCTTGATGTGATGATGGAAGATGTCGGCGGCTACGAAGTGCTTCAGCAGCTGCGTGCATCAGGCGATCATACGCCGGTCATGATGCTTTCCGGCAAATCTGACGAAATGGATCAGGTGCTCGGACTGGGATACGGTGCGGACAGCTACCTGACAAAACCTTTCCGGATCAGTGTGCTGATCCAGACCGCAAAAGCCCTGATACGCCGCAGCAGGGAATACAGTGTTGAGCAGAAGGAAATCCGCCGCGGTCCGTTTACCGTTGATATACTGCGCATGGAATGTCTTAAAAACGGTGAACCGCTGAATCTGACCGGCAGGGAACTGACTCTGTTCCGCTTCCTGATGGAACATCCCGGTCAGGTATATACAAAAGATCAGCTGTACAGTCATGTCTGGAATGACATGGTTGTGGATGATAATACAATCACGGTATACATCAAACGGCTGCGGGACAAGATTGAAGATGATCCGCGCAGTCCGGTCTATCTGAAGACGGTGCGCGGGATCGGCTACCGTTTTGACGGAGACGCAGGTGCATGAAGAAAAAATATGAATACATCATTATATCTTTACTGATTGTTCTTTCGGCAGGTGTGATTTTTTTTGATTTTCGTTTCTACCGCAGCAACAGGGAGCGGATGATTCTCTCGGAACAGAAGCAGCTGCTGATGATGGCTGAGACAGTCGGGGGAAGCCTGAAGAATGAAGTCGAATCGGAACTGAAGAAGATTGATTATTACTTCATTATGGACGAAGATGCCGGCATCGATGATATAAGGACAGCTGCCGGACGATACATCACGGAAAATCAGGAACTGTTCACAGGCTTTGATCTGGAACTTGCGGATGATGCCGCACCCGCTGATGCGGATATCATGGGGAAACAGCTGGCGGAGTCCGGATGGTATGAAATGTTCATCGGCAAGAATGTACCTGTACGCGAAGGGACGGCAGTGATTACTTTTCATATGGATCTCAACGAGATTTACCGGCGTATTGTTGCCCCGGTAAAGATCGGTGAGGGAGGCTATTCGGTCGTCAAGGACAAGGATCTTGCAATCATCATGCATCATGCAAAGAGCCAGATCGGCATGGACGCCATTTATGACAGGCGTGTGCAGTATCCTCAGCTGGATCTGACAAGTCTGCAGGAATGGCTGGATCTTCAGCTTCAGCAGGATGAAGGCTTCAGTGTAATTGACAGCTATCTCTGGGACGATCCTGATCTTCATCCGGTAAGGCGCATCGTAGCTTTTACCACGATACGCATCCGCGGGGAGCAGTGGATCGTCAATTCCACGCTGCCGATGAAGGAACTTGACCAGCCTCTGTCCGAGATGCTGGTAATGATCCTGACAATGACCGGTGTTTTCTTCGTGATCGCGGCCGGCGTTATCATTCTGTTCAATCTGAACATAATGAACATGAAAGCGCAGAGAAAAGAGATCAGCTATCTGAAGGAGATCAATCAGGGCATGGAAGTGGTCGCAAAACAGAACGATGAACTGCGCCACTATCAGCGGATTGAATCTCTCGGAATGATGGCCAGCCATATCGCCCATGAGTTCAATAATTATCTGACGCCGGTCATGGTTTATGCAGAGCTTCTGGAAGGAGATCCGCAGCTCAGCGGGGATTCGAGAAAAATGGTCAGGGAGATCATGAATTCCACCGAACGTGCAGCAGGACTGTCCAGGGAGCTGCTTGATTTCTCGCGTCAGGATTCCGGAGCGCGGCTCGGACCGGTCAGTCTGCGCAGCGAGGTTCTGGATGCCCTGGCTGTCGTGCGGCAGCTTACACCGGCAAAAATAACCCTGAAGGAGGACATCACACAGGAGGATGTCACTGTGATGGGCAGACAGGGCATGATGCAGCACATCCTGCTGAATCTGGCGCGCAATGCGTTCCAGGCAATGGAGGAAAGTGAGCGGAAAGAACTGTCGGTATCCCTGAAACGGACAGACAAAGGTGCGGTGCTTACCGTCGCTGATACGGGAAGCGGCATATCACGGGATGCACAGAGCCGTATTTTCGAACCGTTTTATACGACCAAGGGATCCCGGCACGGAACAGGTCTCGGACTTTCCGTGATCCGCAATATCATGCATTCGGTAAACGGCACGATCAGTGTGGAGAGCGAGCCTGGTGCGGGCACATGCTTTACATTGTTCTTCCCCGAATACAGGCAGAATGCCGATGCCGGGATGCACGCCGGAAGCCGGATTGTCTGCATTGACAATGATGAAGCCCTGATCCGCAGTCTGTCCCGCACGGTAAAGGGAACTCCCGGACATGAGGTCGGTTATCTGACAGATGAAATGACGTTCCTTTCCAGGCTGCAGAAAGATCCTTCCTGCTGTGATACGGTTATTGCCGGCTATACGCTCAGACATATGAACGGCATCGAACTTCATGAAATTATCCGCCGTCTGAATCCCGGCATACAGCTGATCCTTGTTTCGGACGGAGCGGACACAGACCTGCAGTGGTATCTGAACAACCGCATTATTGACAGAATTATTCCCAGAAGTGATCTGGAAAAAGAACTGATGCAGATGACGGTGGATCAGGCACAGAAACTCTGATGCCGTACCGTCCGGCAGTTCTGCATTCGTGATTATCATTCTGAAAGCTTTGTGAACCGGCTTCTCATGCATGAAGCCGGTTATTATAATGAAGACAGGAAGTTATACAGGAGGTAATCATAATGATTCGCACGAGTACAGTTTCTTTAACCGTGATCCCGGCGGTAGCTTACCGGCATAAATCTCAGGCCGGCCACTCCGGAATCACTATTATCCGCCCCGATGTCCGACAGCCCGGTATCGCTTCCATCAGCAGGACCTCGGGAGAGCCCATCATCAATCAGCAGACCGATCAGAAGATGTTTCCCGCAGAAGCATTCAGAGAGGCCATGAAGCTGACCTTCGGCATGCCGTACCGGAACCTCAAATCAGTCAAGGTAACGGAGGACATGGTTATTAAGGAAGCCGTGGAAGAAGCACCCGAACCGGATATCATTGTCAACGAGAAAGCTTATCAGGCGATCGTTGACAGGTATACTGACAAAACCGGTCATCTTTCCTATGATCTGATCAATAAGGAAATGATCCGGTTCGCAAAATCCAGCAGTATCGTAAGAGGCATGATACAGGAGGGAAAGAAATCCACCGTAATCAGGAACTATATTGTCTCAGCCAAATTCCGCAGCATCGCTGAAAATGATGATCTTTCCAAAGCGGAGATCAAGGCAATCGCAGCCATGCTCGACGAGGTCAGTCCCAAAGGAGTATTCAAGGAGCTTGATGCCGAAATCCGCAGAATGCTCGGTGCACAGAAAAAGAACAGATAATTCCGGCTGCCGGTGCGCGGCCGGAAACAAAATGCAGGTACTGCCGGACAGTGCCTGTGTTTTTATGTGAGATTTTCAATTCTGCGGGATGAACCGTTTCTCTGCGGGGGCGGAAGGCAGGATCATGCGGCGGCAGAGATGAAAAACGGAAAGATTTTCCCAATTGCTTTTTGGACTGTTTCCGACATGTTATAATATCGTTCTGAAGGGAGACTATTGCCTTGTCTAATGCAAATGTAACGCTGACATTGGAAAATATCAGAACAGTGACAGTCATGTTTCTGGATATTTTTATCATGTGGCTCGTTCTATATTATTCTTTAAAGCTTGTCCGATCGAATACCAAGACTGTTCAGATTTTCAAGGGGATTCTGCTGTTCATCATTATTGATGCGATCTCCAAATTCCTCGGACTGAAGACACTGACTTATCTGGCGGATATATTCATTAACTGGGGATTCCTTGCGATCATTATTATCTTCCAGCCTGAGATCCGGTCTGTGCTGGAACAGCTGGGCAAAACCAATCTGTTCTCCCGTATTACGGCACTGACGGGCAATGAAAAGGAAAATCTTGTTGACCAGATCGTGACTGCAACGATGCTGCTGTCCCAGGATCAGACCGGTGCACTGATTTCCATTGAGCAGAGTCATTCTCTGGATGATTTTATTGCGACCGGAACGAAACTGAATTCCGATGTTACAGCCGAACTGCTGACATCGATTTTCGTAACGTCCACGCCTCTGCATGACGGCGCCGTTATTATCCAGGGTGACAAAATCGCATGTGCTTCGGCATATTTCCCGCCGACCAATCTTGAACTTCCTTCGCGTTTCGGTGCAAGGCACAGGGCGGCAATCGGCATCAGTGAAATTACGGATGCCGTAACCGTGATTGTTTCCGAGGAAACCGGTGCGATTTCCGTAACGGAAGGCGGCAAGATTTATGCTGTCAACAGGAAGCAGCTGAGAGACTATCTGCTCAGAGTCATCTGCGGTGAAGAAACAGAAGTCAGGACATCGGGCAGAAGAAAACTGAATGATGAATCGGCCAGACAGATCATTATTGATGATACAGCCGAGATCAGGGCACAGCAGGAAAAGAAAGAAAAGAAAACCGGGGAAACCGGAGTTCTTTCCAAGCTTGCGATCAAGAGACAGGAACAGAAGGAAAACGAAAAGATCGAAGTGGAGGAAGTAGTCCCTGCGATTGACAGGAACAATGACCGGAAGATCACCGAACTTGAGGAAGAAGCCAGGGACATCAAGCTTCCGAAGAAGAAAGAGCGTCCCGCTCCGAGCTATCCGGACAACTCTCCTGCCAAACGGTTTGAAGAAGAAAAGAAACAGCGTGAAGAGGAAGAGACACGCCGGAAGCTGACAGAGGAGCAGGCAAAAGCCGAAGCTGCCAGACAGCTTGCCGAAGTGGAGAAGAAGCGTGCTGAAGAAGAGGCTGCCAGAAAGGCAATTCTTGAAGCACAGCAGAAAGATGTCATTGAGGAAGAGTTAAAGCAGCCGAGGAGAATGTCGGCTGAGGAAGTGCGTGCCGCAAGGGAAGCGAGCATGAAGCGCCTGAGCGGGAAGAAGGAGGAAACTCCGGAAGCACCTGCACCCGAAACCGAAACACCTGAGCAGAGCTCAAATACTTTGAATGTGATCCTTGATGAAGAAAAGATGGATGAAGCCAGCAGGCAGTTCGATACATCCAAGATTGATATTACAAATCTGATGCATATGAATGATGAGCTGGACCGGATTTCACAGATGATAGATTCAATGGATGAATTTAATTCCTCCGAAAGCAAAGGAGGTGACAAATAATGGCTGAAAACAAAGATGTACGGCAGGAAGAGAACAATGTCGATGACAGCAAAACCGAACTTGCCAACCGTATTGCCAATCAGTCAAAGAAAGTTGCCAGAACGTATGAGCATATTGAAGAGAATGCTCTGAGAATGGTCAGATGGTTCTCGTCATTTATTGACAGAACGCTCTTCAACAGCAAATATGCAAAAATCGTTTCCCTGGTACTGGCAGTACTGCTTTATGTACTTGTCAATTATGACAGCCAGTCATCAATCTATACGACTACCCTGAGGTCTTCAAAAGATCTTACGGGTGTCAGTGTAACCGCCAAATACAACTCGGACATGTTTGAGCTCAGCGGGCTTCCAGCCACTGCCGATATTACCATCAGCGGTGATGCGACATCGGTGACCAGCGCCGCCAATTCAAAGGGCGTTGTCGTTGCGAATCTGGAAGGTCTGACGGAGGGAACGCATGAAGTCAAGCTGTCGACGGAAGGATACGGCGACAGTGTTTCCGTCAAGATCAATCCGAGCAACGTATTTATCACACTGAAGAAAAAGACAACACAGCAGTTTGACCTGACATATGACTTTATCAATCAGGATAAGATGGAAAGCATCTACAGCGTAGGTGTTCCGGTATTTGAATACAACAAGGTCAATGTACGTGCTTCCAAGGATACCCTGAGCTCCATTGCCTTTGTCAAGGCACTGATTGACGTTACGGGGCAGACGAGCGACTTTACGCAGGAGGCGCTTCTGATTGCCTATGACAGCAGCGGAAGACCTGTGGAGGCTTATATCTATCCTTCGACGATTCAGGTGACTGTTCCCGTAACTTCACCGAACAAGTCCGTGCCGATTGAAGTCGAAGTAAGCGGCGAAGTTCCCGAAGGACTTGCGATTTCAGGCATTACCATGGACCAGCAGTCCGTAACGATCTTCGGACCGGAAGCGGTGCTGGGTCAGATTGACAAGGTTGTGGTAACGCTGAATGCATCAACGATCACAAAGGATTCAACGATCATGCGTCCGATCACTCTGCCGGCAGGTGTCAATTCAAGCAACATCAATCAGATCACGATGACGGTGACGCTGGGCGAAAGTACGACAAAGACGATCACTGACGTACCGATCAACGCGATCAACAATATCAACAACTATCTTGTCCAGCAGACTGACAAGACAACTGTCAATGTGACGGTTACCGGTACAGAAGAGAATATTGAGCACATCACGGCTGAAGACATCTACGTTTATATCGACATGAAGGATGCGAAGCCGGGTCTGCAGGAATTTGCACTGGAAGTCAGACAGCCCTCCAGCGGTCTGATCAGATATACTGTCACGGAAGCGGCGTATGAATTGAATGTTCTTGGTGAAACAAGTAATGATAGTACAACGGAAGGAACGGATGTAAACAATGGGTAAGTATTTTGGAACAGATGGCATCAGAGGCAAGGCGAATCAGGAATTGACAGCATTCAGAGCTTTTCAGGTAGGAAGATATCTCGGTTATTATTTCAGCAAAGACGGTAAGAAGAGCATTGTGATCGGAAAGGATACAAGGCTTTCCTCGGACATGCTGGAGAATGCACTGGCTGCGGGAATCACATCCCAGGGCTGTGATGCATATCTGACAGGAACCTGTCCTACACCGATGATCGCATACCTGACAAGGACAGAGGATTTTGCGGCAGGCGCGATGATCTCAGCAAGCCACAATCCGTTCTATGACAACGGCATCAAGATCTTCTCCAAGGAAGGCATCAAGCTTTCTTCGGATATTGAAGATCTGATTGAGGAGTTCATAGACGGAAAAACGGATCTTGAATACAAAAAGGATGACGGCATCGGAAAAGTCGTCGATTACAAAAAAGGTCTTGAGGATTATCTTGCATGGGTCAGAAAGACATTTGACATTGATCTTTCCGGCATGAAGCTGGCGCTGGACTGTGCAAACGGCTCCTCCGTTATGACTGCCGAAAGAGCACTGAAGGCACTCGGTGCCGAATGCACCGTATTGAACAATACACCGGACGGACTTAACATCAATACAAAATGCGGATCCACACATCCGGAAAAGTTTATCGAGTTCGTCAAAAACGGAGATTATGATCTCGGTCTGATGTTTGACGGTGACGCCGACAGACAGATTATGGTCGCTCCCGACGGACAGCAGGTCAACGGTGACTTTGTTCTGTACATCTGCGGAAAGCATTACAGGGACAAGGGCATTCTGACAAACAATACGGTTGTTACGACTGTCATGGCAAACCTCGGACTGTTCAAGGCAATGGAGCGGGAAGGCATCAAAGTTGCAAGCACAGCCGTAGGCGATAAATATGTCTATGAAGAAATGTGCAGGGCTGATGATATCGTCGGCGGAGAACAGAGCGGACATATTATCTTCAAGCAGTATGAGACAACCGGAGACGGTCTGGTTACAGCGCTGGTAATTCTCGGCATCATGAAGGAAACAGGAAAGACTGTTCTGGAACTGATGCAGGGTCTGAAAATCTATCCGCAGCTGCTGGTCAATGTCAGAGTGACAGACAAGCAGACGGTTCTGAATGACGAAGAGATCAAGGAAAAGATCAGGGAAGTCAATGAGGAACTCAACGGAAACGGAAGACTTCTGGTAAGACCCAGCGGAACAGAACCGCTGATCCGTGTTATGGCGGAAGCTGAAACAGATGAAATCTGCGCTGCCGAAGTAAGCAAGGTCGCAGACATCGTCAGGGCAAAATTCGGAGCATAAAGAAAATGCCGGCTTATGAGCCGGCTTTCTTCATGTTGATGGTGACAGGACCGCAGCCGTCATGCGTGTAGCGGCCGCTCATGCCTGTGAGTATTGCCCGTGACCTTGCGTCCAGTGATTTTATGATTCTGCTGACACGCGCATCGCTGAGCAGTTTAGTGTATTCTGTAATTCTTCCGTCAAACAGATACATGGCCTGTTTTTTGAAGACATCCCTCAGAAGCTCCAGATCCTCTTTGGAAAGATTCTGGTCGGCGAACATACTGCTGCTGCGCTGGAAGGAGCGCTGCATAAAGCGGAATGCGGAATTTTCATCAAAAGCGGAAACGAAGCTGTCCGAGCGGTCAGTCTTTTCGGCATATCCCTGAACATCCGTACTCAGGCTGGTATAGATCAGGGAATCGTTTGCGGTCCATGAAACGGAACCGTATCTGAACGAATAAACATCAAGGCTTCCCGTCATCAGGTCGGTGATTGATTCATCTTTCCAGTTAATGGTTTTCCAGTACTGCAGGTGGGTATGTCCGCACAGATTGACACGAACATGGTACTTTGCGAACAGATCGCGGATTTCCTGTGCGTTGGAAATCACGTAGGCGGGGAAACCGGTGATATCGGTCAGATCGTGATGCATAGCCGAAATCACGTCGATATGTCCGGCCTCGGCTTTTTTCAGCCACGGCTCCAGCCATTCGATTGTCTTTTTTCTGATTCTTCCGCCGGCTTCGGAATAGATGTTTGTGTTGTCTTCATACCTTGCGCTGTCAAGCATCAGAATCCAGTGCTCATCATCAAGGGCATAGATGTAGCTGAGACTCGCAGGGTCTTTTGAAAGAGCACTGCCATACCCGCATTCATGATAAATTTCCTCGAATTCGGTACGTGAAACGGAATCGGTTCTGGCTGCTGTTTTGCCGGACCAGTCACGGGCTGCCGGATTGTCTATATCATGATTGCCGGGAATGACCAGGGGAGTGATCCCGCTGTCAGACAGCTGCCTGAATTTTGAGGCCAGGATCTGATGGCTGATTTTTTCTCCGTTGAAGGTAAGATCACCGGTGAAAATCACTGCTTTCGGGTGATCGCTGATGCATGTGCCGATAAATGCATCCAGGATAAGATCACTGTATTCGGTCAGCTTCATGTCGGAATTGGCGAGCATTCTGCTGAACTGCTCACCGCCCGAAAGAGAAGGGGGAAGATAATGCAGATCGGTTGCCGTGTAAAAAAGATACGGCACGGAAGAAACAGCTTGTTCTGCCGGTTTTTCCTGCGGACCTCCGGCACATCCGCTGATCAGTAAACTAGTCATAATAATCATCCCTGTTCTGCGCATAATGTCATTATAAAGTGTTTTCGGCAGGACTCAAACAGAGTGTCTCCGGCAAATTGTGTGATAATATATTCTCAGGTAAATAATATGAAAAAAGTGATCAGTATTGTTGAAGATGAAAAAGATCTGAACGAACTAGTAAAGAGATATCTGGAAAAAGAAGGCTATGAGGTGCATTCCTATCTGACTTTTGATGAGGCAGCGCTTCATACCGGAGATGAAGATGTGCATCTGTGGATCCTTGACATTATGCTCGGGGACAAGAGCGGCTTTGATCTGATTGAGGAAATCAGAAGAATCAATCCGTATATTCCCGTAATATTCATGTCTGCGCGTGACAAGGAGTTTGACAGGATCATCGGTCTGGAAAAGGGCAGTGATGACTATATCACGAAGCCGTTTTCACCGAAGGAACTGGTCCTGCGCGTGAACAATATTATCAGGCGGTCCTACCGTGACGGTGACAGCAGAATCGAAGTTGACGGATATATGGTTGATGAGACGAAGCGTGCGACATTTGACAGGGACGGTGCGCAGATCGATCTGACCACCAAGGAATTCGAACTGCTGATGCTGTTTGCGAAAAACAGGGGCACGGCTTTTTCGAGGGAGCAGATTCTTGAAAAAGTCTGGGAAGTTAATTATTTCGGCAGCGACAGAGTCGTTGATGATACGTTGAGAAGATTAAGAAAGAAGATGCCGAATCTTGCCATACATACAATTTACGGATTCGGATACAGACTTGGCTGATGAAACGTCTTCGTTTATGGCTGCGTGAGCTGAATCTGTCACAGCAGCTGACAACGATTATCTTTATTGCAATATCGGGACTGACGATATTCATTTTTGCGTTCCTTTCTCCCGAGATCAACGCTTTTACCACCAGCGAGATGTACCGGATGCTTCATATATCCCAGGAGTCACTGGTCTTTTATCTGAATTCCGAGCCCGAAATCAGTCCGCAGGCATTTGAAAACAGCACTTCCGGAGTCATACATGAAATCTATGATCCGGAAAAGGATGTTTTTATCCCGCTTGGTTCGGACTCTTTTTCTGCGCAGGCGGAAGAAAGCATCAGAAATAATGTCAGACCGTTCAACAGAGATGTGCGGGACTATCAGATGGCAAATCCGGATGACAAAAACTCGCAGATTCTGTATTCCGTTGTCAGGCTTAATGACGGAAGGTATCTGGCATCGGTAATGCTTGCGGCATCGGAAAGCCAGTTCAGAGGTCTGCTGGTCAACAACATTGTCAATGTCAACCTGCTTGTGGCAATTATGCTGTTTATTCTGCTTACGCTCTGGGTGACATCCATCATTTATCCGCTGAATCAGATCAAGACATATATTACGAAGATCAAAAATGACGAGCCGGCGGTGCTTGCGATCAACAGGCATGACGAAATCGGCGAGGTTGCGGATGCCCTGAGAGACATGGAATTCGAGCTTTCCAAGCAGAACCGCGAAAAGCAGGAAATGATACAGAATATCTCCCATGACCTGAAAACACCGATTGCGACAATCAGGTCCTACGGTGAATCGATCAAGGACGGCATCTATCCCTACGGCACGCTGGAACAGTCCGTAGACGTCATCATCGAGCATGCGGACAGACTTGAGAAAAAAGTCAGATCCCTCATTGCCCTGAATAAGATGGGCTACCTTCTGGACGACTGCCCGGAAGGGGATACGCTGAATATGAACGAAGTGATCGACAAGGTGCTTCTGTCACTGAAGGTCATCCGTCCCGAGATCACGTTTGAGCGGAATCTGGACAAAAATGTGCTGTTCCACGGTGACGAGGATCCGTGGCGGATTGTCGTGGAAAACCTGATTGACAATGCGCTGAGGTATGCGGAAACAAGCATTCATATCGATCTTCATCCCGGAGAGCTTGCCATTTCCAATGACGGAAAACAGATTTCGGAGGACAGACTCGGCAAGCTGTTCAAGCCGTATGAAAAGGGAACGGACGGCCAGTTCGGACTCGGTCTTTCCATTGTATACAAAGTAGTATCGACATACGGCTATCACATCGTTGCCGAGAATCTTCCGCACGGTGTATGCTTCAGAATCTGGAAGGAACTGCCGAAGCAGGAACTGAAGGCAATCCAGAAGGAAAAGAAAAAGGAAGAAGTCAAGGCGAGGGCGGAACAGAACGTAAAGCAGAACAGCCGCAGAAAGAAAAAGAAAAGACAGCAAACGGGTGCTTAACAGAAAAATATTTTTCCTGTATGATAGTGAAGTTATGACGGAATTCGGATATTTCAAAGGGATTAAGACAGCATTCAGATGTTCGGGGCAGGGCAGAGATGTCATCCTTTTGCATGGCTGGGGACAGAATATGCAGATGATGTCGGCTGCGGAGAATTATCTGAATCAGTATTTCAGAGTATGGAATCTGGATTTCCCAGGATTCGGCGAAAGCGATGAGCCGGATGCGGCCTGGGGAGTCAGTGATTATGAGGATTTCCTTGATGACTTTATCAGGGTTAACGGAATATCCGAAGTTATTCTGATCGGTCATTCCTTCGGATGCCGTGCTGCCATCCGCTATGCGGCTGATCATCCGGATACTGTCAGGAAGATGTGCCTGACCGGGGCTGCCGGCATCAGGCCGAAGCAGACAGCGGAGATGAAGCTGCGCACCAAAGCCTATAAGGCAGGAAAATGGTTTCTGAAGGCGACCGGACAGAACAAAAAGCTGGAGGAGCTGCAGAACCGTTCGGGTTCTGCGGACTACCGGAATGCCAGGGGCGTTATGCGGGAAACCTTTGTAAAAGTGGTCAATGATGACGTCACGCCGGTATTGAAAGATGTCAGATGTCCTGTGCTTCTGGTGTGGGGTTCCGAAGATACTGCGGCACCGCTCTGGATGGGACAGATGATGGAGAAGGAGATGCCGGATGCCGGTCTTGCCGTGTTTGAGGGTGACGATCATTTTGCATACTGGCATCAGCCCGACAGATTCAACAGGGTGCTTGATATATTTCTGAAAGAGGACAAAACATGCTGATAGGTAAGATTCTGTATTATGCTGCGGTCATTGCGGCCTCGCTTGTACCGCACAAGCATGCTCTGCATATGTTTCAGCAGAACAGATATGAGTTAAAGCGCTATACAGCATGGGCAAAGGCAAACTTTGCGGGCGGGGCAAGACGTGCCCTGATTCCGGCACTGGTCATCGGCGCTGTTGCGCTTGCGTGCAAAAGACTGTCCACGCCTGCTGTTCTTGCGGCCTGCATCCTGATTGCATCAGGCATGGCTGCTGTGCTGATCATGCGCGAAAGAAAAGCGCAGTATATCAAGCCGCTGGTTTTTACGGGAAGAGTGAAGCGGCAGATTGCCGTTATGGCTGTACTGTATCTTCTGATACAGGCGGTATATCTTGTTCTGTTCAGACGCTTCAACCTGTGGCTGATGCTGGCTGTATCGTATTTCGGTCCGTGGCTTCTGATCTATCCGATGGCACTGATTACATCTCCCATTGAAGCTTCTGTCAGACAGTGGTATCTCAATGATGCGAAGAGAATCCTGAGTGAGCATTCGGATCTGATCAAGATCGGCATTACCGGAAGCTACGGGAAAACATCGACCAAGAATGTCATGCAGGCTGTGCTGGGCCAGCATTACAATTCCCTGATGACACCGGCCAGTTTCAATACGCCGATGGGCATCACAATTACGATCAGACAGTATCTGAAGCCGATCCACCAGGTGTTTGTGTGCGAGATGGGGGCTGACAAAAAAGGTGATATTACCGAACTGATGGAATTTGTGCATCCCTCCATCGGTGTTGTAACATCAATCGGCCCGCAGCATCTGTCGACATTCGGGTCACAGGAAAACATCATCCGGGAAAAAATGCAGATGATCGAACTTCTTCCGAAAGACGGGTTCGGCGTACTGAATTACGACAATGAATTCATCCGGAATTACAAAATCAAAAATGAAGTAAGAACAGTCAGCTACGGAATTCAGAATCCGGAAGCGGATTACCGTGCGGAAGAGATCAGCTATGCATCGGGCGGAACAAAGTTCACTCTGGTGCACGGGGATGAGCGTGTGGCTTTCGAAACAAAACTGCTCGGAGAGCTGAATATTCTGAATATTCTCTCGGCAATTGCCGTTTCAAGATACCTCGGTGTTGACTGGGCAACGATCCGCAAGGGCGTGAAGCAGATGAAGCAGGTGGAACACCGTCTGGAGATGAAGATGATCAACGGCAGAAGGTTTATCGATGATGCCTTCAATGCGAATCCCAGCGGTGCAGAAATGGCGCTTGATGTTCTGAAGATGATGCCGGGGAAGCGTTACATCGTAACTCCGGGAATGATCGAACTGGGTGAGCGGACGGAGGAAATCAACAGGAACTTCGGGGCTATGATGAAAGACCGTGCGGATATTGCCGTTCTGGTCGGAAAACAGCAGACAAAGCCGATCTATGAAGGCCTGCAGGAAAGCGGGTTTGATATGGAACAGGTGCTGGTTGTAGATACGGTAAAGGAAGCATTTGCGTTTATTTATCAGACGGCTTCTTCAGAGGATACAATTCTTCTGGAAAACGACCTGCCGGATGCTTTCAGTAAATAAAACAAGGTAATATGAACAGCTGTGATGCGCAGGCAGACAGCTGTTTTCTGTCTGCGGGAACGTTTGAATAAAATAGGGTACATGTATTTTTTGAAGGTATTATGGACAGAGCGAAAAGATTTGCTTTTTCTGTTTGACAGAGTGGGCTTATGCAAGTATTCTTTAAGTGGAGAAGTATCTCGTTTTTGAGTGTCTTCTGAGGAGTAATTATGGAACAGAATAAAAACACTGCAAGACTGCTCGGAGCAGCACTGCTGGTCCTGGGCGGAGTTCTTGGCTATGCGGCAGGCTCGGCAAAAACCGAAAAACCGGCTGCGGCGGCGAAACCGGCGGCTGCGGAGACTGCACAGGCTGAAACAGCAGCGGCAAGCACGCCGATTGTGCAGACAGCGAAAGTCGCTGCGGAAGGAACCGGAGTTGTTGTTACAAACGCTGCAGACTGGGCGGAGAAGTTCCCGAACGAATATACCACTTATATGATGAATGATGAAAATTCCGAGGTACACAGCTATCTCGAGCTTCATCCTTATCTGAATACATTGTATGAGGGTTACGGATTTGCAATTCAGTATGGAAGCGCCAGAGGCCATACATATGTAGTGGAAGATGTTCAGGCAACAGGAAGACCGCACAAGATGGCAAACTGCTATACCTGCAAAACTTCAAATATGACTGCCAGAGTGCTCAACGACGGCGACAGTGCTTATTCCATGAATTTTGAAGATCTGTCTGCGGAAATTACCGATCCGTTCGGATGCTTCCACTGCCATGAAAATGAGCCGGGTGTACTCACTGTTACACACAAGTATCTGTACAATGCACTGGCTGATGATTTCGACAGCGTGGATCCCGCAACACTGAGCTGCGGACAGTGCCACAGCGAATACCATTTCGCTCCGGACACAAAGGCAACAACACTTGCCTATACAGGACTTGATACAATGAATCCGGACGACATGCTGAACTTCTACAATACCGGCTTCGATGAACCGTTCTATGACTGGATCGAGGAAGATACCGGTGTCAAGAAGCTGAAGGTGCAGCATCCCGAATTCGAAACATTCCTCGGAGAAGGAAGCCCGCACGCCGGCATGCTGACATGTGCAGACTGCCACATGGGCAAGACAAAAGCCGAAGACGGAACCACATTCACGGATCACTACTGGACAAGCCCGCTTGACAACCAGGAACTGCTTGACAGTTCATGCGCTGCATGCCATAAGAATCTGGCGGCAGAGGTCGAAGCGGTACATGAAAGAATCAACGGAAGAACAGACGAACTCGGCGAACGCCTTGCAGCACTCGATGACAAGCTTGCTGAAACAGTTGCAGCAGGAACACTGGGTGAAGAGGAACTTGAGCAGGTTCGTGATGACTTCAGAAGCGCACAGTGGTACTGGGACTTCGTATTCGTAGAAAACGGAGACGGCGCCCACAATGAAAAGCTTGCCACCAAGTGCCTTGATTCCGCTGAATCCTACATGGAGAAGATCGAAGAAGTTCTCAATCGTTAATCAGGTTTCACAACAGCCGCCGGGAGGCGGCTATTTTAGTAAAGTAAACAAACTTAGGGTTTATAGGCAAAATGAGGCAGGAAATGCCGGCCTTTTCATTCGGACTGCCGCATGCAATTTGCATGTATTTTTCGGGTGGGCATTATATACTTAATGTATCTGCCTGAAAGGGTTTTTTAGAAACGGAGTTTTATGAAAAAAGCAGTTCAGTTTTTCCAGTCTATGACATTCGGGCTGATTCTTCTGGGACTCATTGTTCTTTGTTCTGTGATCGGCAGTGTGATCGTGCAGAACGGTGAACCGATGACGTACGTCAGATACTATCCGGATTTCTATCAGATTATTTTTGCACTTCAGCTGGATCACATTTTTACAAGCTGGTACTTTATCCTGCTTGCCGGTCTTCTCTGTCTGAATCTTGTTTTCTGCTCTGTGATCCGCATACGCAGGATTTCCCGTCAGAAGCCCGCGGTTTATGAAGCGGCATTCTCTGCCGTTCCGGAAGGAAATGCAGACGGGGCGCAGCTGGAAAAGATCAGGGAAAAGCTTGAGGCAATGCACTGCAGGAAAGAAGAAAGAAACGGGATCAGCGTGTATTCGAAGAATGATTTCGGCTGGTACGGATCATTTCTGACGCATCTCGGGCTTCTTCTGACGATTGTTTTATTCGGGATTGCGATGTATCTGCCGAAGGTATCGGACCAGATATGCTATCCGGGCAATTCTCTGATTCTGGATGACGGGACACAGATCAAGGTTGATTCGTTCCGGATCGAGGATGAAACCGGAAGGCTGGACTATACGAGCAGAATCAATATCATTCTTCCCGACGGAAGGGAAAGCGGTCTGAAAGAGGTCAGTGTCAATCATCCTGTTTCAATGGGACGCTACAAGATCTACCAGCAGACATACGGAACTGTCGGAAAAGTCAGGGCGGAAAGAAACGGCGCGGCAGATGAACTGTATCTTGAATCAAAGGATTTTCTTTCGGCAGACGGAAAGAACGGCATCTGGTTTGATGAACTGTATCCGGGATTTATTACGGATGAAGCCGGACGGTCCACGCTGATTGAATCGACGAGCGGTCATTACGAAAATCCCGTCTATGTGTTTACGCTGATGCTGGACGGATCGGCGGATATGATGATGGCATTCCCCGGTGATGTGATTGAAGTGAATGATCTGACCTTTACTTTCCTGGATCCGGTGGAATATCCGGGACTGCGCATCAAAAGAACTCCGGCAATGGTAAATCCGCTTCTGCTCGGAGCAGTTCTGATTATGACGCTCGGTCTTTATCTTTCCATGTATACGCAGCCGGTGATTGTGGCTGTATCAGACAGCGGTTACGCCGTGCGCGGACCTAAGCCGGAAGGCATCCAGTATGAAATCAATCAGGTCCTGAACGCGGATCAGAAAGAAAAAGGGGTATAGATATGCTGAATTTTATCTTCTTTGCGGGACTGGTATTATACTTTGTCTCTATGTTTCTTCAGTTTGCGGGAATGGTATTCCGCAGAACAGCCTGGACCAAAATCGCCTGGTTTATGTTTCTCGCCGGCTTTGCCCTGGAAACGGTTTATCTTCTGGCCAGAGGCATCGCGGCGCACAGACTGCCGCTGTCCAATCAGTTTGAGTTCGCTTCGGCTTTCTCATGGGCAATCGGCGCTCTTCTGATATTCTGCTATTACAGACTTCACGTGGAATGGATTCAGTCGGTCGGCATTGCGGCCACATTCCTGATTCTTTCCTATGCGGCTCTTCAGCCGATGGAAATCACGGAACTGATGCCGGCGCTGAGAAGTTCCTGGTTCGGCTTCCATATCGGTTCCGCTGCGATCTCCTATGCGGCGTTCATGCTTGCCGGGGGAATCGGCGTCCGCTATATTATCGTTCAGAAGAAAAACAGCGCGGACAGCTCGCTGGAACAGATGGACTACTTTATTTACCGTCTGATTGCGCTCGGCATTCTGATGCTTACGATCACGATTCTTTCCGGAGCGATCTGGGCGGAAGAAGCCTGGTCTTCATTCTGGACATGGGATCCGAAGGAAGTATGGGCACTGATTACATGGATTATTTATGCTGTTTACCTGCATCTGCGCCTGAACAGAAAGCGCCGCGGGGCTTTCCTTGCCTGGTATGCGATTCTGTCGGTGCCTGTCGTACTGTTTACATTCATCGGCGTCAATACAATTATGCCGGGTCTGCACAGCTACGGAATGATTGAGGCAGTCTCACACTTCATGTAAAAAAGAATGACAGAAGGCAGAAACCGTACGGATTTCTGCTTTTTTCAGGAATTGACGGCTGTCTTCGGGGCAAACCGGAGGGACATTATCAAATCTGTCGGGATTTCATAATATGAATGGTTTATAATGATCAAGTATTCGGGAGATGTTTATGAAATTAAATGTTGCTGTATTTTTCGGCGGGGAAACCGTTGAACATGAAGTGTCTGTCATTTCAGCCCATCAGGCTATGAAGGCACTGGATAAAGAAAAGTATCATGTGATTCCCATCTATGTTTCAAAGGACAGAAAACTGTACTGCTCCGATCTGCTTCAGGATATGGTGAACTTCAAAGACCTGAAGGCGCTTGTCAGCGGATGCACGCAGGTGACGCTGGTAATCCGGGACGGCAAAGTTGTAATTATTCCGGTAAAGCCGGCCCTGTTCGGGAAAAAGGAACTCGGCACGGTGGATCTTGCGATTCCTGTTATGCACGGAACAAACGGGGAAGACGGAACAATTCAGGGCTATCTGGAAATGCTGAAGATTCCGTATGCCGGCTGTGATCTCTACGGTGCGGCAGTCGGACAGGACAAGGTCCTGATGAAGCATATTCTTTCCGACAACGGAATTCCCATGGCAGAGTGGTTCTGGGTTTACGGATATGAGATCGACGAGCATCCGGAGGAAGTGCTTGAAAAGGTGCATAAGCTGGAATATCCCGTCATTCTGAAGCCGGCAAGAACCGGTTCCTCCGTAGGCATTGCCATTGCCCATAATGATGAGGAATACATGGAATGCTTCGAGGATGCACGTCAGTATGACGAAAAAGTAATCACCGAAAAAGTGATCAGGCCGATGCGGGAAATCAACTGCTCGGTTCTCGGCGACAGCGAGCATGCGGAAGCCTCCGTTCTTGAGGAAGTCAATCACGGAAGCGACGACGAGCTTCTTTCCTTCCGGGACAAGTATCAGGGAGGTTCCAAAGGTGCCAAGGGCGCCAAACAGCAGGGTTCCAAGGGTATGGCAAGCGCAGCCAGAATTGTGCCTGCGCCGGTGGATGAAAAGACAGCTGCACAGATCCGGGAATACGCCCTGAAGACATTCAGGGTCCTGGGCGCGGGCGGTGTCTGCCGCATTGACTTCATGCTGAACAGCGAAAGCGGGCAGGTATATGTAAACGAGATCAATACCATCCCGGGATCACTGGCGTTCTATCTCTGGGAACCGGCAGGCGTCAGATTCAGTGAACTGATGGACCGTCTGGTAAAGCAGGCTCTGGACAGGGAACGCAGAAGAAGCAGGATGACATTCTCGTATGATACGAACCTGCTCTCCACATATTCAGAAAACAGTGCGAAAGGTGCAAAAGGGACGAAGGCTTAAGGCCTCGTTCTTTTTTCATGGGAACGTGTTATAATCGACTCATAAGAAACGAAGGAGAAAACATTTATGTCAACACCGCATAATTCCGCAAATCCCGGTGATTTTGCGAAGACTGTTCTGATGCCCGGAGACCCGCTCAGGGCGCAGTTTATTGCCGAAACATTCCTTGAGGATGCAAAGCTTGTTTCTTCGGTCAGAAATGTTCTTGCTTATACGGGCACATACAACGGCAAAAGAATTTCCGTCATGGCATCCGGCATGGGAATGCCCAGCATCGGCATCTATTCCTACGAACTCTTCAAGTTCTACGGCGTGGAGAACATTATCCGTATCGGAAGCGCAGGCGCATATTCCGCTGATCTGAGACTGTATGATGTTGTTATGGCAGACAGCGCTTATTCGGAAAGCACATTTGCCCGCACACAGAACGGCGAAGAGCGCAATGTTCTTTATCCCAGTGAGGAACTGAATGAAAAGCTGAAGGCAGCTGCCGAAAAGCTGAATATTCCTCTTCATACGGGAAGAATTCATTCCAGTGACGTCTTCTACCGTGAAGCAGGGGACTACCTGCCGTATATCACAGGGGAAATGAAGTGCGTTGCATGCGAAATGGAAAGCTTTGCACTGTTCCACAATGCAAATGTACTCGGAAAGAAGGCCGCATGCATTCTGACAATTTCCGACAGTTTTGTATATCCTGAGATCACGACTGCGGAAGAGCGCCAGAAGTCATTTACCAATATGATGAAAATCGCTCTGGAAGCGGCAGATTAGTAATTAAAAACAACTATTGAATGGCGGAAAAACAGTTTGCAGAAATATTTCAAATTTATCTTGCAAATCGAAAATGAGCATGTTATATTATGTAGGCACTGTTAATTAACAGATGCATCTGGCAGACTGAAGAAGTACTCAAGAGGTCGAAGAGGTGCCCCTGCTAAGGGCATAGGTCGGTAACCCGGCGCGAGGGTTCAAATCCCTCCTTCTTCGCCATTCAAAATGGTTCGTTGGTGTAGCGGTTAACATGCCTCCCTGTCACGGAGGAGATCGTGGGTTCGATTCCCATACGAACCGCCATTATGCGAGTGTAGTTCAATGGTAGAACGCCACCTTGCCAAGGTGGACACGGCGGTTCAATTCCGCTCACTCGCTCCATGAGTATCCAAACCGCATTG
>JAILGV010000159.1 GCA_024696355.1 Solobacterium sp. | reverse complement strand
CAAAAACCGCAATCGGCTGCGGTTAATAAAGCCGATAGAAAGGAAAGGTATATCCTTCTTGAACATCAGTCTGATGAGTCAAAAAGAATATACCAGGAGGAAAATGCGTTGGAAAATCTGGACACCATTTACAGAGAATATGCCGATACAGTTTTCCGTTTTCTGATGGCTAAAACCGGTTCCCCTGAACTGGCCGAGGAACTGACGCAGGAAACCTTCTTCCAGGCTGTCCGCAGCATTCACCGTTTTGACGGCAGCTGCCTTGTCAGCACCTGGCTGTGCGGGATTGCGAAAAATGTTCTTCATGCCCACTGGCGCAGCCGCGAAGGCAGAACAGTAGCGATAGACGATATACCCGAACCGTCCGTCGCTTCCGCCGAGGAAACCGTTCTGAAGGAAATGGAGCTCGAGACCATCCTCGCGGCTATTCACAGAATTCCCGAACCGGGAAAGGAGATTCTGCATCTGCGTCTGCTTGGGGGACTGTCCTTCAAACAGATCGGCGCCGTTCTCAATCATACTGAAAACTGGGCAAGAGTCAGCTATTACCGCGCCAGACAGTTATTAATTAAGGAGCTTGAATATGATGAATCATAAACTTCCATGCCATATTGTCAGAGACCTGCTTCCGCAGTACGCGGAACACCTGCTTAGTGAAGAAAGCGAGCAGGATGTCAGGGCACATCTGGATGAATGTGAAGACTGCAGGGAACTGTACCGTCTTCTGAGTGAACCGCAGGAATTGCCGCAGAGTGATCTTGCGGAAGTCGATTTTCTGAAAAAAGTCAGGGCCTCGAAAACCCGTGTCCTGATCACAGCTGTTCTTGCCGTGGCGGTGCTGGCCTGCGCCCTGTTCGGCTATTACAGATACCGCTCGTCAAAAGCTGCAGTCAGCTATGACGCCGCTACAAAAACCATGGTGATTTACGGCCGCGATGACGATACCGAGATGAAACTTCCGCAGACTGCCAATGAAGCGGAAATTCTCGACGCCCAGTATGACAGCTTTCATTTGAATGTCTGGCTGCCTGTTCTGAGAACCGACGGGCTGTCTCTGGATACGTATCTTCCGGAATATCTGAGCCGCACCAACCGGAGCCTGAAATTCCTGCGGTCCTACATGCGGGAAAACTGTACGGATGAAGCGCTTGCCTCAAGGGCGGAAAAATATGTATCCCTTTCCGTCAATGCCGGGTCAGATTATTCCTGGTCGGAACTCGAAGACACAATCAACCTGGATATCGGCAGCTTTTACTGGCACCGGGAAGAGCTTTATATCCTCTCTCTGATCGGCAGCCCGCTGGTCGAGTGGAAACAGCTTGGCTACGCATGGTATCTCGGCGCCTGCATTGATCCATACAATGAGACGCAGACAACTGTCAAAGCGGAAAATCTGAAGGATATGAGGTATTATGACGCCTATGTCAAAGCCGGCGGAACAAATCAGCTGACAGCGGCGGATTACAGAATCCTGAACGATGCCATTTCCTATGTCTGCCTGACCCAGGGAATGAACTGGGGAACCGCTTATGAAAGCATACCTTTGAAAAACACCCGGTTGTATCACGGGCCTGCCAAAACAATTGATCCGGGCAATGAAATGAGCGTATGTATGGCCACATCCCTGATTGCCTATTTATCGGATCAGTATGGTTTTGAAACAGTCACATCCTTCTGTTTCGGCAAAGTCAGCTTCGAAAAAGCCTTTGGCATCAGCTTTGAAAAGGCATATGAAAACTGGTCGGCAGAAATCATGGAAATCTGCGGCTGAACATTCTTTCCCTGACCGCTGCGTCCGGCAGCGGTTTTTTGAACATAAAACATAATCTGTGTCTGTTCAGAGTCAAAAAAAGAAGCTGTGCGAAGCAGCTTCTTTACTTTGACTTTCAGTATGAAATCTTAAGCAAGCATTTTCTTTGCGGCACTGAGATAGCGCAGATACATAAAGTAACCGACTATTGTCAGCACAAGCATGACGGCGCCGAGAATGCAGACAACAAAAGTCTTTGCACTGCCCTGCAGAACAGCCACGCCCAGTTCAACAACGCTGGCCAGGATGACCGCCGCGGCGTAGACATTGAATACCTTTTTGCCGCGTTCTGCCATTGCGGACTCACCGAGTTTTTCAGCCAGGCTTCTGACACCGTAAATTACATACAGAGTGACAACGATCTGAACGAAGTTGGAAACAATTTTGCCAAGGTCAGTGACCATGGTGCCGCCGACTTTCATGAAGGAAAGAATTTCAATCACGATGGAAACAATCAGACCGATCAGAGCATATATATAGCCCTTCTTGAAGTACTCATCATCCTCGGAAGCGTCTTTGAGACCGAAGAATTCAATCAATGATGCGATGATCGCAATCAGACCGGCCGCAAGCAGCGGAATCATGACACCGAAAGCAGTTGTTGCGGTGATGCCTTCTGCGCCATGTTCAGCAATCTGCCCGGATGCCTGCTGTCCGAAGGCACCGGCAATTCCGCCGAGAAGGCCGCAGATGAGCATAAGTATTTCAGCTGTGAAAATCTTTTTTATTCCTTTTAAAGCATTGGGAAATCTCATATATTTATCCTCCAATAATTCTCTTTCGTATTTTGCATATGTGCAAAATACCACCACTGATTATAGTCCTATTATTCCCAAATGAAACAAAAATCCGTTTTTTTTCATCCGGTATTTATTCAAATGAAAAGCCGGCT
>JAILGV010000119.1 GCA_024696355.1 Solobacterium sp. | reverse complement strand
CTTTCTTCCACACCCAAATACAACCTGATCTATGAAGCATTCGGCTGGGATATCCCCCGCTACATTCACTGCCCGCCTGTCATGAAGGATGAGCATAACAAACTCTCGAAGAGAAACGGTGATGCTTCATTCCAGGATCTGATAGCCAAAGGATATCTTCCGGAAGCTATTTTGAACTATATTGCCCTTCTCGGATGGTCTCCCGAGACAAATCAGGAAATCTACTCTCTTGATGAACTTGTTGAAGCATTCAACGTCAGACGCATCGGCACAAACGGAGCCATTTTTGATCCCGTTAAGCTTACCAGCATAAACGGTCTGTGGCTGCGTGAGAAACTTACGTTCGATGAGTATTTCGATCTAGTCAGACCGTATATTGATGAGGCTGTCAAAGGAGATTTTGACCGGAAAAAGATCGCGCAGATTGTGCGTGTCCGTGCAAACACCCTGAACGAAATACCCGCCATGCTCGATTTCTTTGACAATTTCCCTGAATACGATAATTCTCTTTACGTAAACAAGAAAATGAAGACAAGCGAAGAGATTGCGCTGGAATCGCTCAGAGCTGCCAGAGAAGTACTGTCGGGAATTGACGACTGGAGGCAGGAAGTGATTCACGAAAAGCTTCTTGAACTTCCGGTAAAGATGGGAAGAAAGAACGGTCAGGTTCTCTTCCCTGTCCGTCTTGCCATAACCGGCAAGCAGAATACGCCGGGCGGTGCTATCGAAATTGCTGATATTCTGGGAAAAGAAGAAACACTCAGAAGAATGGATCTTTCGATTTCCCAGCTGGAGAAATGATGGAATTACGTAAAATAACCGATCAGGAACTGGACGCTTTTGCAGCGTCCAGCTCTTATATCCATTACATGAAAACGTCCATGTGGGGCAGGTTTCAGGTAAAAACCAGGAATGCGGACAGCTATGAATGTCTGGGTTTTTATAACGGCAGCGAACTTGCAGCAACGGCAATGGTTCTCAGGCACAGATGGTTCGGCCATCTGTATTTCTACGTACCTGAAGGCCCCTGCCTCGATTATGAAAACAGAGATTTAACAGAAGATGTTTTTTCGGCACTGGCTGATTATGCCGCAAAGAACAAAGCCCAGTTCCTGAGAGTTGACCCTAATGTCGTCCGTATGCCCAGAGACATCAACGGAAATCCGCTGGAAGGATTCAATCATGAAAATGTAACTGAGCAGCTGATTTCCATGGGCTACAGGCACAAAGGATACGGATATGCCTACAACGGGAGCTGGACAAACAGATATACTCTGATCGCAGACCTTTCCCCGGATATGAAAACTGTTATTTCCAGATATTCAAAACCGAGAAGAACAAGTCTGAACAGACATGCGATCAATTCCGTCACAACCAGAACCGGCAGTGAATCCGACATCCCCGCCCTTATGGAATTTGAAAAGCAGCTCAGTGAGCAGGACGGATTCAAACCGCACAGCATGGCATTCTTCAGGGACCTTCTGAATATCTTCGGCTCCCATGCCGTGATTTACGTCACTGAAATCAACATTGAAAAACAGATCAGCGGAATCGAAAAAGAACTGAACTCAAAGAAATATGCCAAGGATCCCGAAGCAAGAGCCGCCAAAGAAAAAGAGCTTGATCATGCCAGGGAAAATCTGAAGGAATACGGAGCCTCCCTGCCGATCGCCTGCGGTCTGTTTATCAGAATCGGCCGCGGTTCCTGGGATCTGTATACATACAATCACAAGGCATTCAACAGCATCAAGCCCGTGGACAGTCTTCATGCATTTGCAATGGAGGATATGAAAAATCACGGTGTCACAGATTATGACATGTGCGGTTTTTCGGGAGTCACCACAAAGGATGATCCGTATTACGGACTTTATTCTTACAAAAGAAGCTTCGGTCCGGAGTTTATCGAAAGAATCGGCGAGTTTGACCGTGTATTCAGTGAAAAAGGATACCGGGCATTCCTCAGGCAGTGGTCCCTTTCCTCACGGATCCGCCGCAAGTACAGAAGCATCCGGTACTTAAAGAAGCAGAAATAGCACACCCTTCAGGATGTGCTTTTTTTTGCCTGTTCCGGCAGATTCAAATACAGAAACAATTACTGCATCCCGAAAGATAAATTAGTGGTAGAATGATGGTACAGGAAATAAGTTCAGGAGAACAATTATATGAGAATAGGTATTTTTTATGTTGTATCGAGTACAGCGTCCGGAACAATGGCGAACGCCAGCAATTTTCCGTGGCTTGAAAAACTCAGTGCAATGACCGGCTTCCCTTTCGAAACAGCTGATGCCGAACATCTGAATGATTACGATCTCGTTTTCAGCTTCATAGGCAGCGGCGGCACGGAGGGAATATTCCTCAGAAATCTTGACAAGCTTCCGAGGCCTGTCTTCCTTCTTACAACAGGCGCCAATAATTCACTTGCCGCCTCCATGGAGATTCTCTCTTATCTCCGTCAGCATTCAATCCCCGGTGAAATTCTGCACGGAAGCGATGAGTTTGTAGCTGAAAGAATCAGGAACCTGTCAAAGGTATTTGCCGCAAAGAAACGTCTGGGCAGCTTCCGTTTTGCCAGAGTCGGAACTCCCTCCGACTGGCTCATTTCATCAGATGTCGATGCTCAGGAATCCAAAGCGAAAAACGGCATTGAGATTATTGATGTCACCATGGAGGAATTCTTTGCCGAGATCGCAAAGAAAGAATATGTTCCCAATGCACTGACCGAAATGATCAGTTCAAAGAATTATGACAGAGAAGATACTGAAAAGGCTCTGCAGATATACGGCGCATTGAGAAGAATTACCGACAAATACAAGCTGGACGGTCTCACAGTCAGATGCTTTGATCTTCTTGACACTGTACGTGCCACCAGCTGCGCGGCGCTTGCGATTCTGAATTCCGAAGGCATTTACGCCTCATGTGAAGGTGATGTCCCTGCCCTTGTATCAATGGCAGTTCTGGGTGAACTGACCGGACAGCCCGTATTTATGGCCAATCCGAGCAGAATCAATACTGACACCAACGAAATCATCTTTGCCCACTGCACGCTTCCGATCACGATGCCGAAAGACTTTACAATCATGACGCACTTCGAATCACAGCTTGGTGTTGCATTCAGAGGCCATATTGAAGAAGGCCCCGTAACTGTATTCAAGTGCGACGGTCTGATGAATGAATACTTTGTCAGTGAAGCTGATCTGATTAAGAACCTGTCAGAATACAATCTGTGCCGCACACAGATCCTGCTTCACATGGACAAACCGGTAAGCTACTTCCTTACAAAGTCAATCGGAAATCATCATCTGATTATTACCGGTGATCATACAGCTCTCGTTGATGAATTCTTCAGATGGCAGTAATCTCTTGCTGCCTATCTGATGTTCCTTTTCGGGCCATCTGCTTTCCGACCTGTCAACGGACTCAGATGGCTTTTATTATGCAGAAATGCACTTCAAATCAATAAAAAAAGATCTGCATTAAGCAGATCCGTTGTTTCGTGCTTTGCCGGTTTTATGCCTGTCTGACTGAACGGTAGAATTCAGCCTGTGCAGCGGACATATACGGTGATACCCAGAAGAACAGTCCCAGTCCGAGCGATAACACGCCGAGAATGAACCATCCGATAAAGCTGAGATCCAGCAGGAATGCCTCCATCTTATGTCCGTTCATCATTTCCCTTGAACGGGTTATTGCAGTCATCGGGTCTATACCGGGATTTTCAAAGAGAATATACGGCACCAGACGGTAGGAATAAACCTTAATAAATCCGGGAATCACAAACAGCAGGAACCACAGGGAATTGAAGATATCTCTGACAAACATCGTAAGTACGACATTAAAGTAATTCCTGCTTCCGAATGCATAACTCACCTCATTCAGGCTTGCCGTATTTCTTCCGTTATCGAAGAAGAATTTCCTGCCTCCGACTTCAAGCGGATGAAGCAGGAAAACCTTCACAAGAAGAGCGACAATCGATGTACCGAAAACCGGTCTTGCATAAGAAGCCGCCTGCTGAATATATACATTAAGATCAGAAATATCATTTACGTTAACTTTCACCACTGCCGTAGGAGTTGCAACGGATGCTGTAATAAGCATTGCGCCGATCACAGCCGGCCAGTAATTTCTCTTAATACTTTCTTTAGCACGTCTTTTAATTAATCCGATATCCATAATAAACCTCCAGATTCAGTGTTGATTATAGCACGGACTGACCGTCAGTCAATATCCCTCAGATGTTTTGCAAAAGACATGCAGATTATTCAGGTTCTCTGAAATCATATCTGCCATCAGCAGGTACATTTTATCTGACGGATGCAGTCCGTCGTTCAGCGAGCAGTTATCGTATATCAGATCTTCTGTCTTAAGACTGTGCGCAGCCAGATAATTCAGGATCTCATGATAAAGATCTATCACATATACCCCGTGTTTTCTTCCTGCATTCAGAATTACTTCGGCCGCATCATCCGTATGGTACAGCCTGTCCTTCCGGTATTCATTGAAGTATGCAGAGGGATTGGGAGTCATAAGGATAACCTGTTTGTTCAGAGCTTTCAGCCGGCTTATGATAACATCCAGGTTATGGGCAAGTTCATTCATGCCGTTCACCCTTTTGCGGTCGTTAAGTCCGACCATAATCATAACAGCATCATCACTGTCATTAATCATTTCCCCAAGATGTGCGGCAATTTCGTAACTGTACGCTCCCGGTGCACCATTATTTTCAAATGTAATATTCCTCCCCTGTTCTTCAAAATAATGCTGAAGAACCGCGCACCATCCGTTCGGGGCATGCATTCTGTAATAGGCAGCTTCACCAGCAAAAATCAGATGATCTGTATATATGCTCTGTGAAGATCCGAATCCGGCCGCAATACTGTCACCAATAACATTGATTTTCATTTTCATCACATCCCGTTTTAAAAAGAACAGGGCTTCCCCTGTTCTAAGAATTGCCTCTGATTTTTGCAGCAAGCTTCAGAAGCTTCGGATACACCCTGTCAAACAGCCCGTACATAAACGGATTAAGTACAATGTTAAACTCACCGATATATTCCTCGATATTGATCGGCCAGGCGCTCTTGAACTGCGTCAGTCCGTCATCAAGTGTTCCCTCGATTCCGCCGAACGAGCAGTAAGGAATCTTCATCTGTGCACACAGATCAAGAAACCTTGCATACAGATAATAGTTAGCACGGACACGCATGTATTTTGTATTATTGCCCATATAGAAGAATTCCATACGCTTTTCATTGAAGCAGACCAGTTTCCCGCACAGTACAACTTCTTCCCTGCCTTCTTCGTCCCAGTCCTTCCGGTTTCTCTCCAGATCACTTTCATCATTCCGGATCCGCAGATTCAGCGCATTGATTTCTTTTTTGGAGGAGGCTTTCTGAAGGAGGGCTTTTGCCTGGGCAAGATCATTCTCAAGCCGTTCCTGCTGGTGCGCAAAATTCAGAACAGCGACCATTATTCTGGCATGGTCTCCGTATGCATTCAGCATATTGCGGAAATACTCCTCATTTCTGAGCGCAACCTTCTGTCTGGTTTCCGTATAATGCATTGCCTCGGCAAACAAATGAAGGTATTCGTGGCCTTCCAGTACTTCCACACCCCGTTTCTCTGCAGTTCTGATGGACTGCCGGGTGTTTTTAATCAGTCTGCCGCGCCAGTTTTCATCAACATCCATAGCCGCATTAAAGCGGGGCTGCGTGGCTTCTTCAATCCGTTTGGTAAATCCTCTGTGGCGTGCACCGTATTCAGTGAGCAGATCGATCACATCCTGATTCATATAAGGATTGTCATCATCTTTGCTGCTCCAGGCATATTTTCTGCTGAACAAGGAAGGATCAAACCGGAGTACAATCGCCCTGTTCTGCCTGGCAAGCTTCTTAAGGGAATCGAGGTAGAACTTTACATGTTCACGGTTGCCGTAATCCATTACCGGACCTCTGGGTATATAGGCGAGTGTCATGCCGGCTGCCAGCGGTCTGATCAGAACAAGTGCCGTACCTGCAAGCCTTCCGTCTTCGTATATTCCCGTTCTGACAGATTTCCAGTTATTCTTAACCTTTGCCCATGTACTGCACTGGTACAAAGAATTCTGACTGCTTCCGGTCACAAATCTGTCCATTTCTTCTTCTGGTAAATCAGTTACAAATCTTAATGTCATAAATTCTCCCGATGCTATATCATTTTAAACCGACATACATTTTATTTCACCAGAATAAAATGAAATACTCTTGAAATTCACTGAAGCTGAAGTATATATTCGAATTATGAGCAATTACAGAGTAATACCTTCAGATGATCTGAAACAAAACAGAATCGATTCAGCCAATGCATATATACAGGATCTGAACAGATATGCCGGAAAAATCAGAAATGAGGAAATCCGGGCCCTTCTTGCGCAGACCGCAAGAAACATCAGGGATCTCAGAGATGTTCAGTATCTTTTTGATTCAGGCGAAAAGGAACTTGTCACTTTATACAGCAGATATCTTCCGTATCTTCTGACAATTCTTGAACAATATGTTCTTATCGAAAATGCCGGCAACTACAATGCGGCCTCAAAAGCCTCGGCCAAACTCTCGGATACGCTGACTCTTCTTAACAGAACAGTCAGGGAAATTACAAAGCTTCTTCCGGAAGATGAAATCGATGAAGCCAATGCTCAGGCAAAAGCCGAGAAAATCAAAGAAATGCTGAATGCCGTATCAAGAAGCACAGGTTTGCTGTAAATCCTCATATCTGTCTGCCAACAGCATAAAAAAACCACATTTCTGTGGTTTTTTAGGTATGACGCGTACGGGATTCGAACCCGTGAATGTCGCCTTGAGAGGGCGATGTGTTAAGCCGCTTCACCAACACGCCGTGAGAAGGAACCTTACGGCTCCTATTATAGCACAATTAAGCGTTTAATGCTTTCTTTGCTGTTTCTGCAAGATCAGCAAATCCCTTTTCATCGTGAATAGCGATTTCGCTGAGCATCTTTCTGTTAACTGTTACACCGGCAAGCTTAAGACCATGCATCATTCTGGAATAGCTCAGGCCGTTGATTCTGGCTGCCGCATTGATACGTGCAATCCAGAGCTTTCTCATATTTCTCTTTGTCTGCTTGCGTCCGATATATGAATATCTCAGTGAACGCATAACCTGCTCATTGGCAGTTCTGTAAAGCAGATGCTTGCTGCCGAAATAACCTTTGGCAAGCTTTAATGTCTTCTTACGTCTGTTACGTGTAGGTGTAGATCCTTTTACTCTCATCTTACTTAGCCTCCCCGATTAACCCTGCAGAAGCTGTGCATTTCTCTTTGCATCAGTCGGATGTAATACCGTTGACGCAGCAAGGTGTTTCTTCTGTTTGTGTGTCTTGTTTGCTGCAAAATGAGACACATAGTTGTGGCGAACTGTGACTTTTCCGGAACCTGTTACCTTTGTTCTCTTGGCATAGGTCTTCTTAGTCTTCATTCTGATCTTCTTAGGTTTCTTAGCCTTAGCTTTCATGACTGATTTCCTCCTGTGCTACTTTCTCTTCGGAGACAGTACAACTGACATTGTATTGCCTTCCATACTGGGTGCTTTATCTACCGATGCAATATCGGAGATCTGTTCAATAAACCTGTTCATTACCTGTTCACCGACTTCTTTACGCGTAATCATTCTTCCTCTGAAACGCATGTCAATTTTAACTTTCTGACCTTCTTCAATCCATTTGCGTGCCTGTTTCAGCTTCGTCTCAAAATCATGGTCATCAATGACCGGTGACAAACGTAGCGGCTTGATCTCCGTAGTATGCTGTTTCTTTTTGGCTTCACGTGCTTTTTTCTGCTCATTGAAGTGATATTTGCCGAAATCAAGAATTTTGCATACCGGCGGCTTTGCATTTGGCGCAACACAATAAAGGTCAAGATTCATGTCCTTGGCTGTCTGAATAGCTTCACGGCGCAGCATTGTGCCGAGCTGTTCCCCGTTAGGCCCGATTACGAGAACTTCATAAAACTTGATATTCTCATTCACCAGTTCTTCCGGAACATTTCTTTTAGGTTTAATGTACTTCAAGCATTCCTCCTGTAAATGAAAGCAGGTACAGAAGCCGCACCTGCCTTATAAAATCAACAATTGATTTCGGCATTGACCCATGTCTGTAAGACGTCGGGTGAGAAGCGGCGCTTCTGCTTTCCGTTTTCTGTTACCCGAATATCATACTCATCCGCGCAGATAAAGTCAATACGATTTTGAAAATTTTTCAGATATCAAATCCAATCACGTTTACCGTAATTTCCGCCGGTTTATATCCGGTCATGAAAACGATATTTTCATAGATCTTCGACTGAACAAGACCGCATGTTGCATTGACATTGGCACCATAGGCGACCTTGATGTCTGCCTCAATCATAAGCTTATTGTCGTCGATTTTCAGTGTCACCGGTTTTGCAAACTTGCCTTCGGCAGCCTTGACGTTTTCAATGTCTTTGATTGTTATTTCCGAAATTGCCTGAAAAACTGACTTATTGATCGCAATTCTTCCGTTGTTGACTCCTGTATTTTTCACAACTACATAATCCTGTGCCATATTTCACCTCTTTGATTTACCTATTATACCAATGTTCCGCTGTTAATGAAAGATTCTTGAAACCGCCAGATGAAACTGCTTTTCAATATACATGCCGCTTCTCTGCAGTTCCTGGAAAGATGCATAGGTTGTCTCCGCAACTTCTACGGTTGTTCTGAACAGATTCATTACTTTCAGAAGCTTTTCCTCATGAATGATCTCCGGTGAGTCAACCCTGATCAGCGCGTCCGAGAGCAGAGTCTTCCAGTAATCGCGCACCTCACAGCGTTCTTCATCGGTCCAGGCATCAAATCTCTTTTCGAACCAGCTCGGCTGGATCAGAAGCAGTCTGATCATATCCGCAAAGTCAGACAGACAGTCAACCTTTCTGCCCTCCTGCACCGCAAACAGAATTGTGAAGAATGCATGCCATTCAAAATTTGTGTTGATCTGCGACAGGAAATACTCAATCAGCCTGTCGGTAAACAGCTCACCGCTTCGGTATTCCTCCTCCATTTCAAGAACGGCCTTGAAATCGATGGCTGACTGTGAAAGTATGTTCAGATGCTCCAGAAACTCAACCATCTTCACTTCGTTATTTGTCCCGTTGATGAAATGACGGATATAAATATACTGTGCAAGTATTCCGGCATCCTTTCTGAAATCCGTGGTGAATCCGACCGAGTCCTTCATTTTGCGGTTCACAAGCTCGTTGATTGAACTTGCCGCCAGTGTCTTGAACCCTCTTTCGTCCATGCCGATCTGCGCTTCGGATGACTGTGTGGAAATCTCTTTGTAAATGATCTCCAGCTGGTGATCAACGACATCCAGAGAGTCACGCACAGACCCGAGTATTTCTTTCAGAAATTCCGTATTGGTGATCAGCTCGGAATTTTTATAGATAACTTCATGTTCGATTTCGGACCAGAACCGGTGCACAAGTGCTTTAATCTGCAGCTCATACCCGATATTTATGCCGTTGAACCTGTAAGTTCCGTCTATTCTGAAAATTGCAAATCCGTTTCTCTGTACCTGAGGCTGAAGCATATTCAGATTCAGTGTAATATCAGGGTTCTGGTAGCATTCGCTCAGGCCCCTGGTGTTTTTGTCAAAATACCGGAACAGGCTTTTATACAGCTCTGTTTCATTTCTGATAAAGCGGCATTCGACAGTGATGCCAACAATATCATGCAGATGGGCAAGTGCATCCTCCGGTGTATCATACTGCAGATAGAATTTGTTGCGCAGCAGTTTTTCCTTCAGGCTCGCAACTGATTTAACCCTGGTATGGATGCCTACAATTGAAGTACTGTTTTCACTGAACAGTTTGGTATATGCTTCTTTCAGTACTTTTTCCGAATAATCAAAAGATGGTTTCTGTATCTCGTACAGCTGAATCACCTGTTCTATAAATTCAAATAGCTGAAGTTCCATAATTCCTCTTTATCGAAGACGGTATTCTTTCGGATATTTATTCTTCAGTATCTGTCCGTCGCTTTTTGCAAAACCCAGCGGATATCCTCCGTAACTGACTGCATAATATCCTTTTCTGCATTGTTTTTTTATTGTAAGGCCGTGCAGGTAGCCGACCGCTTCTTCATAGTCTAATTCTATTATAGAATTCATTTTGCCGAATGACGATTGATACATTGCATGATCAGGTTCAAACCGTCTGTTTTTCATTTCGCCCAGCAGTACCTGATGTCTGACAATACGGCATTTCCCCGGATCGATAAACGGATATGTCCCGCCGTATATTTTTGAGCCATAGCAGTGGTAATACGGATACTGCACTGCCAGCTGCTGTTTCAGAAACGCAGATGCTTCATCAGGAATTCTTTCGCTTTTCAGAAGCGGCAGTTCCCGCGGCTGCCCGTCACCATCCCTGCGGAGCCTGCATATAAAATGCCCTTCGCCGCCGTCCATCGGAAAAATACGTCTGGCAAGACTGCTTCCTTCAAAGATATCAAATGCCTTCCTGCCGAAGCGGACGCCTGTCTCTTCAATATGCATATCAGGGTGCTGTCCGCAGAACCATGCCATGTTCTCCTCATTTTCCTCCACGGAAAACGTGCAGGTACTGTAAACAAGCACACCGCCTTTTTTCAGACATTCATACGCACTTTCCAGGATATTCCGCTGCCTTGCCGCACATGAAAGAACTGCCTCCTTGGACCAGTACATCTGTGCTTCACTGTTTTTGCGGAACATTCCTTCACCGGAACACGGCGCATCGCAGAGAACCATGTCAAACCATCCGCTGAACCGTTTTGCTATTTCAGCCGGGCTGCAGTTGAGAACCAGAACATTCGCGGCTCCGATCCGTTCAACATTCTGTTTCAGAATCTGTGCCCTTTTCGGATTGATTTCGTTTGCAACAAGCAGTCCACGGTTCTGCATGTATTCAGCTGTCTGGGTCGTTTTTGAACCCGGCGCAGCACACAGATCAAGGATTCTCATACCCGGTTCAGGCTTCATGACAGTCACAGCGGAACCCGCACTGGGTTCCTGGATATAAAAAAGTCCTGCCGCATGTGCCGGAGATGATCCTGCGCCTGCTTCATTCAGATAATATGCATGATCGGCAAAGGGACTCTTTTCACGCGGAAAACCGGTCAGCGAAAAGAATTCATCATCGGAAATCTTTAATGAATTCACGCGAAAGCCGCGGCGGCTTTCATGTTCCGTTTCCTTCAGATATGCCGGATATTCATCCTTCAGCATTTTCTGCATTCCGGCAAGAAATTCTTCGTTCATCATTTCAGCAGGTTCCTCACAGTCCTGACATCCTGTTCCAGCTGCATGATCAGATTATCTTTGTTTTTAAAGTCTTTTTCCGGTCTGATCCACGTAACAAACCTGACGGAGATCCTCTCTCCGTAAATATCTTCATTAAAATCAAGAATATGAGCCTCCAGTGACAGAGCACTTGTATAATTCATTGTCGGATTGTGGCCGAGATTTACCATCGCCCTGTATTCCTTTGCGCCCCTGCGCACATAACATGCATATACACCTGTCTTTAATGTTACATATTCCGTTCCCGAATAGATATTCGCCGTAGGAAATCCCATGGATGTTCCCTTATGCCTGCCCCTGATCACTTTGCCGTCAATCACAAAAGGATGACCGAGCAGTCTTTCTGCATCTTCAATCTTTCCTTCTTTCAGAAGCTGTGTAATCCGTGTGCTGGATATCTTTCCAACGCTGTCGCTGACTTCATCCACGACTTCAACTTCAATGCCTTCAATTTTCTTCAGTGTTTCACAGTTTCCTTCGCCCTTGTATCCGTAGTGAAAGTCAAAACCGCAGACAATTCCCTTCAGATTCATCTGTTCAAAAACTTCCGTTCTGAATTCCTCCGGCGTTAGTCTGGACATTGCTTTTGTGAACTTCAGGATATAAATGTTCTGTATGCCGTATGCGGCGGCCAGAGCAACCCTCTGGGGCATTGTCGTAATGTGCTGCAGACCTTCGGTAGGAATCCCCTTAATTGTCACCCAGGGATCCGGATCGAACGTAATCAGTGAAGTCTGGCATTGCAGCCGTTCCGCCAGCTCAACAGTTTTTCTGATCAGAGCCTGATGGCCGAGATGCACACCGTCAAAATAACCGATGCAGGCAACTGACGGAATTCTGGAAAATATTTTTTTGTCTACAGATATATTTACAATGCGCATAATTCAAAATAAACCTCTCAGGCAGTGATACAGACCGTCTTCCTTTTTCTGATAAGCCGCAAGGAGCTCATTTCCGTTCTTCAGGATCACGGTATCGCTGTGTGCCTGATTCAGTATAACTGCTCTTCCGTTTTTTATTCTTTCCGGAATGCTGTATTCAATCAGCTCATAACGGGGATCAATTACCTCGAGCGGGCTGATCAGTACAGGATGCTCCGCAAGATCACTGATTTCGTTTGCCTGATTGAGCATGAGATGTTCGATCTGCGTTCTTTTCAGAGCAGTCATGCAGCCGTACATTCCCAGCTTTTCAGCAAGATCCTCAATTAATGTCCTGATATATGTACCCGAGGAAACAACCGCCTCCATCCGGTAACGGTTTTCCCCCGTCCTGCAGACATGAATTGAGGAGATGTGAACCGGCCGCGGTTTACGGTCAATACTCTCGCCTTTTCTTGCATATTCATAAAGCTTTCTGCCGTTGATCTTGATTGCTGAATACATCGGAGGCACCTGCATAATGTCACCGGTAAGTGATGCTGCAGCTGTGTTCAGTTCTTCATCGTAAATATCCCTGACAGGCTTTTCATCAATCACGGTTCCCCAGATATCTCCGGTATCGGTAAGTCTGCCGAAGGAAAACTCAGCCGTATAGTGTTTATGATCCGAAACACAGTACGGAGTCAGTTTTGTATATCTGCCGAGAAGAACGATCAGAAGCCCTTCGGCATTCGGGTCAAGAGTTCCGGTATGTCCCGTCTTTCTTTCACCAAACGCTTTTCTGCAGGCAGAAACTGCCTGGAAACTTGTGATCCCTTTCGGTTTATTAATCAGTATTACAGCATCCATGTCTACCAAAGCATTATATTAGGAATATCTGATCTTTGCAAAAATCGGCCGGTCATCAGATCATCCGCAGATAACCGGGATGAAAACTTTTTGTTGACAATTCACCCGTATTTTGTAAAACTGTCAATAAACAAAACAGGTAGAGGTAGCGGCGCAGATCAGTAACATGCCGAGCCGGCAGGCTGAGACACATGTGAAAGGCAATCGCCGCCGAACGTACGGTTCAGGCATGTACCGTGCGTGGGGATTCGGAAAATATCCGTTTCACTCCTTCATTTATGAAGTGGCGCTATTGCTTATGGGTGGATGAAATAACCGTATGCGATAGCATACGGTTTTGTTTGAACATGGCAATGGCCTGAAGGAGAAAACAATTATGAATTACAGACACTTTGCAGTATCACTGATTTCTGCCGTTATGCTTGCCGGATGCGGTTCATCTTCAGCATCACAGGCAAAGGTGCTCCGCGTCGGCATGGAATGCAATTACGCACCGTTCAACTGGAGCACAACACAGAAGACTGATACATCCAAGCCGATTTCTTCCGTAGATTTCTGTGACGGCTATGACGTAGTCATCGCTTCGGAACTGGCCGGAAAGACAGGCATGGAAGTCGAAATCGTAAAATATGACTGGGACAATCTGATCCCCGGCCTGCAGAACGGCGAAATCGATGCAATTATCGCCGGCATGACGGCAACACCCGAAAGAATGGAAGTTGTTGATTTCACTACTCCGTATTACGTTTCCGAAGAAGTGGTTCTTGTCAGAGGAGACTCCGATCTGACCGGCATCACATCCATTCAGGATCTCTCCGGACATGTAGTCAAGGGACAGCTCAATACACTTTACGATGAAATCATCGATCAGATTAACGGAGTTACACACGGCACGGCACTTGACAACGTTCCTGCACTGATCAACGATCTTCAGAAAGGCGGCTGTGATGCTGTTGTTGTAGAGCTTCCGGTAGCCAACGGCATTGTCGCCGCAAATCCTGATCTTGCATTCGTAAGATTCCCTGCCGGCGCAGGCTTTGACGTCGATGCATCAGTTTCCATCGCCGTTTCCAAGAACAATCCGGATCTTCTCAAGAGTCTTCAGGAGGCACTTGACACAATTTCGGAAGACGACAGACAGCAGATGATGTCCGATGCTGTCAACCGTCAGCCGGCTAACGAAGAATAACTGAATGAGTCTGTTTTTTGCAAATGTACTGAAAATCATCAGGCAGTACTGGCCGAGCCTTCTTCTCGGTGTGCGTGTAACCCTGCTGGTTTCTCTGATCGGTACTGTGATCGGACTGCTTATCGGTCTTCTGGTAGGCGGTCTGCGGGCGGTAAAGCTGGATTATACGGCATCTCCGGCTTCACGCCTTATGAAAAAGCTGTTTGATATCATAGCGAATATTTATATCACAATTTTCAGAGGCACGCCGATGATGGTTCAGGCAGTGTTTATTTACTATGCACTTCTCAATGTCCTGCACTGGACAAATATTGTAGCTGCTGTCTTTGTTATTTCCGTCAATACCGGTGCATATATGGCTGAAATTATCCGGTCCGGAATCCAGGCCGTTGATTACGGACAGACTGAAGCTGCCAGGTCCCTGGGTATGTCCAATACCCAGACTATGCTGAGCGTCGTACTTCCCCAGGCAGTGAGAAATGCCTTCCCTGCCATAGGCAATGAATTTATTGTCAATATCAAAGACTCTTCCGTCCTGATGATCATTTCAATCTCGGAACTGATGTTCCAGTCAAAATCAATCGCCGGAACAACATTCCGCTTCACCGAAACATATTTTGTAGAAGCATGCATCTATCTGATTCTCACTTCGATTGCGGCGTTTATTCTCAACACAATTGAAAAGAGAATGAATCAGACAGCTCTGAGTCTGCCTCAGTCGGACACAGATCCCAACAACATGAAATTCGCAGCCACAAAGAAGCAGAAAGGAGCCAACAGCGATTATGACATCACCGATCGTTGAAATCAGAAATATCCGCAAAAGCTTCGGCTCTCTGGAAGTTCTGAAAGGTGTTGACTTTGATGTTCATGAAGGTGAAGTTGTCTGCCTGATCGGGAAATCAGGTTCGGGAAAATCAACCCTCCTTCGGTGCATTAATCTGCTCGAAAAACCGGATGCAGGTTCAATCAGGGTATTCGGTGAGGATATTCTCAAAACAGCAGATGTAAATAAATACCGTGCCCATGTAGGAATGTGCTTCCAGCAGTTCAATCTGTTTTCTAATATGAATGTACTGGAAAACTGCGTAATACCACAGGTGAAAGTTCTGAAGATTTCACGTCAGGCCGCCGAAGAAAAAGCTATGCTTTATCTCAGAAAGGTCGGCATGGAATCTTTCGCTTCAGCATCTGTCACAAGAATTTCCGGCGGTCAGAAGCAG
The DNA here is from genome assembly GCA_024696355.1 of Solobacterium sp. GTDB lineage: Bacteria > Bacillota_I > Bacilli_A > Erysipelotrichales > Erysipelotrichaceae > Bulleidia. Next base: position 17,301 of record JAILGV010000119.1, on the reverse strand, counting down.
CGTGTCGCAATTGCGCGTGCCCTGTGCATGAATCCGAAGCTTATGCTGTTTGATGAGCCCACGTCCGCACTTGATCCGGAAATGGTAAATGAAGTGCTGAACGTTATGAAACAGCTTGCCGAAGAAGGACTTACTATGATTGTTGTTACACATGAAATGGGCTTTGCCAGACAGGTGGCTGACAGAGTTGTGTTCATGGACCAGGGAATTATCGAGGAAGAAGGACGTCCGGAAGATCTGTTTTCCTCTCCCAGGAGCGAACGGACAAGAAGCTTCCTGCAGAATTTCATTCAGAACTGAATATCAGGGAATATCCGGAAGATATTCCCTTTTTTATTCATTGATTCTTAATATCCGCGCCGTTTTTATGAAGTAAAATAGATATGTGAAGCGCGCTTATATAGAAATCACAAATGTCTGCAACCTGAACTGCTCTTTCTGCCGGAAAAATCACAGGAAGCCGAAATTCATGAGTCCTGATGCATTCCGGTACGTTCTGAGTCAGGTGAGAGACTATACGGACTACATTTATCTTCATGTTCAGGGCGAACCCCTTCTGCATCCGGATTTTGACGAAATAATGACAGTCTGTGATGAGATGAATGTGCATGTTCAGCTTGTCACAAACGGCACTTATCTGAAAGATCATATGAATCTGCTGCAGCACGGATCCCTAAGGAAAATATCTTTTTCCCTGCAGTCTGCAGACTATCAGAAAGATATTATCCTGTCTGATTATCTTGATACAATTCTCAGATTCTGTGAAACTGCCAGCAGAAATCTGCATCCGGTATGTGAGCTGCGGTTCTGGAGGAGTGACGAACTCTCAGATAAGGCAAAATACTGTCTGGACAGACTGAACCGCAGATATGCATTCAACGCAACGAACCGGTACGGCAGAAATTACCGCATCATGCCGAATGTTTATGTTGATTTTGACAGATCATTTCAGTGGCCTGATGAAGAAGATGACATTCTCGGTGACAGCGGAACCTGCCACGGTGCTGTGGATCAGATCGCCGTTCTTTCCAACGGGGCTGTTGTGCCCTGCTGCCTTGATGCCGAAGGATGCATCACCTTCGGCAATATCATGGTCACCCCGCTTAATCAGATTCTTTCCTCCGGTCGTTATGTGATGATGACCGAGGCATTCAGAAAGCATAAGATCCGTGAGGATTTCTGCCGCAGATGCACATTCCGTCTCAGATTCAAGTAAATCGGTCAGAATACAATAAACGTCATCCCGTCACGTACACCGAGATTTATCAGAGGTATCACCCTGCTCATCATCTGCAGGGTATTTTTTTCATAAATCCTGAAGTGTTCCGGCATATATCCGTCTTTCAGGCTGTTTTCAATCAGTTTGAAAAAAAGACATAAATTATCTTCAAAAGATGCTTTCATGCCGAAAACAGCTTCAAATCTGCCATATACGGCAGGTATTTCTATATATACATGTACTTCGTCACACATATTCCACAAGCTGTATCAGCAGGCTCCTGCCTTTGTCAAAATAAACCGCCTGATTGCTCTGCATCGTCTTTGCTGTGCCCGCATGAAAAACATACTGATCCGTATATCCGGTTCCCACGTAGAGCAGCGCAGATACTGCACGCGAATTTCTCAATGAACATTTCTGATAATGATCAAGCGGCATGATAAGGACTCCGCCGCCCTGATGCAGTGCTTCAGCAATTGTATCTTCATCAGGCATCATATATACCCGGTCAGCCATTATTTTCATGGTGTATGCAATATCAGAGAGTTCTTCTTCATATGTGGCAAGTATCAGAAGAAGCCGGTTTCTTGAAATTGAAATCTGTTCATAAGTTTCTGTATTGATTCCGAGAAACAGATCATCTGTACGGCACATGGAAGCAGGAACATGTTCCGGAACATACGGCAGTACAAATGTCTTATCCTCTCCTGCATCCGTGTTTATCAGACTGATCATTTCTTCATCCGATATCAACGGGTAACAGAATTCAAACACATGATCTGTCCTGATCAGTCCGAACCCCTCTCTTGTACACGTTTTTTTCACAGGACATTCAAAAACAGCACTGATCTCCTGAATATTTTCCTGATTCAGTACAATTCGCTTTGCAGTCAGGTTAAAGTCACGGTAAGAAAGAACTGAAGCAGATGAAACAAACAGGACTGCCTTCACATGGTAATTCTCGGCATGTTCAAGTACATCATGAAGGAGAATCCTGAATTCATCATCTGCAGAATAAAAAGACGACAGGTCCGTTATCATCAGAAACACTCTGCTGCAGCGCTTTTCATTCTGTCTCAGATGTCTGAACAGAACCTTGATTCTGTCAATATTATCTGACATGAAAATCCCGCAGATATGCCTGGAAGCATTCATCTGACTGAGGTGAATATTCAGATCATCGATCAGATAAATTTCGTCATCGCTTTCCGCCTGCCTCATTACTGCCGAGATACAGTTATAAAAGAACAGTCTGCGGTCTTTTCTGCTTACCGTAAAAACACCCGACGGTCTGAAATCACCGCTGCTGAAGCTGAGCTGCCTGTATGCACGTTCGTAATAATCATCGATCAGCCCGAAACACCCGGGCGGAAGATGATCATGTCTGAGCGGCTCAAGCCATAGGGGCTGCGCCTTATAGCTTTCAGCCGCTTTAAGAATTTCACCGATAACTGCCGCAGCCTGAGCCGGTGAAGGCCTGCTGCTGTCGGCATAAGCAGAAATGTTCATCATATGATCAAGAAGCTTTACACCTGCCGTGAAATGTCCTGACGGAGCATTTGCATATGCACATCTGCCGTGAATCATTTCACTGTCGCAGAGAAAATAAAATTCACCGGGATTCATAATACCTGATGCGTCGGGAACATGGATTACTTCGCTGCTGTCGCTTTTCTCCTGTACTTTGAGACAGATCTTGAAACGGCAGTTTGACCATATCTGCTCATCCACAACACCCGAGGGTTTCTGTGTTGAAAGGATCATATGGATGCCCAGACTTCTTCCGGTTCTGGCAATACTGATCAGGTCTTTCATAAACTCAGGCTTTTCCCTTTTCAGCTCTGCAAATTCATCGACGATGATCAGAAGCGATGATAATTCCGGAAGATCATCCTCTGCATCAAGAAGATTCTGATAAGCACTCAGATTTGCCACAGGCTCTTTTTTTCTTAAGGACATGATCTGAAACAGATTCTCTCTTCGCCGGCATTCCGCCCTGAATGAGACCAGCGCTCTTTCCATCTCATCAAAATCAAGATTGGAAAGGATTCCGGCAATATGCGGCAGGGAATAATGCCCGTTGGCAAACAGCTGCGCAGCTCCGCCGCCTTTGAAATCAATCATAACGATCTGAATCTGAGACGGGCTGTAGCTGACAATAAGCGACAGGACAAGCGTAATTATCAGTTCACTTTTGCCGCTTCCTGTCATTCCCGCGATCAGCCCGTGAGGTCCGTTTCCCTTTTCGCTCAGGTCAATCACGATCTCTTCACCGCTGTCCGTGAATCCGACCGGTACCCTGATTCCCTCCGAGCATCTGAATATGCTGTACCGCCGGCTGATACAGAGCTGACCGGGATCAGTAATATTGTAAAGATCATAAAACGAATAAGACTTCCGGCATGATGTTTCGTCCGAAAAAAGCCTGTACCTGCACAGTTCATCAACCCAGCCGCAGTCATTCTCAGAATCCTGAAAGCTGTATTTAAAATCCTGGCACGTATTACCGTACTGTATTGTTCCGCTGCCATTTCTGCAGGAAATGATCATATCACTGTCATATTCAGGCTCTGACGAATTGATTCTGATAAATATTCCCTCCCGGTCAAAGGCGTTCTCCAGTTCTCTTTTCTGGACAAAGATTATGATTTTCTTTTTGCTGTTTTCCAGGCACCGGCTGAGCTGGCGCGCCTGTGCTGCGCTGCAGGCAATCAGCCTTCTTTCAGCATATGCATGCGGTATCTTTCTGATCCAGTAATGTTTTTCGAGCCACTGCTCATCGCACAGAAAAACCGTACATAACCTGTCATATCCGAAATACATGCAGATCTGCTTCAGCAAATACCTGAACCACTGCTCATTCGGGTTCATATGAATATGCCGGCAGCTTCGCAGACTGATCAGTACAGGCATATTCTCTGCCGTAAAGCACGTTTCAAGATCATCAATCATTTTTCCGAGAGGATCATTGTATTTCAGCCGGAACGGCTTTTTCAGCTCAATATCAAAGCGTACCGTTCCCTCTCCGCACAGAACCATCAGCCAGTCTTCATGCAGTTCCGTCTTCTGATAGATTGCTGATTCACTGTATTCTGCCGGAAATTCCTTACGGCATTCACTTTGATATTCATGAATGAAACTCTCAATGTCTGCCCTGACCGTTTCAAGATAAGAGCCGTACTGGCGGATACGGTCTGATCTTCTCCGTTCTGCTTTCTTTCTCTCAAAGCGTCTGCGGAGCGGATTCCACAGCAATGCACTGACCATCATCACAGCAGGAAAAAGAATCATCGGAAGAAGTGTAATGATTTCCCTTCCGCTGATCCATCCGCTGTATGCCGCCATCAGTCCGACTGTCAGTGATGCCGCAGACATTGTCAGTGCCGGCCCTACGGAAAACACCAGCGGACTGAATTCTCTGTCTTCAAAAGGAAGCGGTTCATCCAACGTAATTTCCATATGCCTGCTTACCGAGGGATTTCTGTATTTCCGGACAACACGGATCTGCTCTTTCGGCTTCAGAGGACCAGTGCCGTCACCTGCCTGACTGCGTTCCAGGCTGCACCGAAGGTTTTCAGGTCTGTTTATCATCAGAAAATCATCATGAAATACAATTCTCAGGTTCAATACCGAAAACTGATCGCCGACATGATAGGAACACTGAGAGAATATCTTCCGGTTCAGCGAGCCTGTTCCGCTGTTCTGTCTGTCGGTAATCGTTTTGTTTACTGTGTCTATCACAAAATGGTGCCCGGTTATACATCTGTCCATAAGGTAAAGATCATCATCAATCGATGATCCAACAGTAATAACCGGCCTGCAGCTGTAATATTCAAATGAAGCAAAATTCTTGTCATACATCGAACAGAACAGCACTGCGGTTTCACCGGTATACATGTTTTTCAGATGTACCGATGATTCATGCCTGAGAAGTCTGCTGCCGGTGCATTCAATCTCATGTGGAACACGAAGCAGCGTTTTTCCCGAATTAATAATGCTGATGTCAGCGTTTAGAAGGCGGAAGCTGCTGAATGACCCGCTGATGCAGAAATGCCTGCTCTGCGTTCCGTAAACAGCATAGATGATCATCAGTTATCCTCCCGGATGATGACCGACAGGCCGACTTCATATTTACCGTCAGCCGTACGCACATATACGATTGTGCTTCCTTCATTCAGGGCATAAACCGTATTTCCGGAGATTTTTACGATACCCGGATCAAGAGCAGAAAAAACCAGATCATCCAGCGTATATCCTTTCGGAAGTCCCGTGACTCTTACGCCGATGCTCTCTGCAGGTGAGAGAATCACACTGTACGCGCTGATCCTGATCGTATCACTGTCAACGATTTCTGTCTGCTTCTGCTTCAGACGGTTTCCCCTTGTGCACCTGTCCACAAACTGCCAGTTCTCCATATGTGTCTTCATTCCCGGGATCAGCTTTCCGTTTGTTTCATTGAGAATACTGATATTGCGTGTAAATCCGAGCCTTGCAGCTGCCGTGCCTCTGGAATTCAGCACGGCGTCAGCAGTCCAGTATGCCTTTATATCGGTGCATACAAGCACATCATCCGTTTCCTCAGCCATTTCATCCACATAATCCGCCGGAAGATCTGACAATGTTTCCGATCTGTGACTGTCTCCGTCATAAAAATGAACCGTTGACGCCGTATTTGCCTTTGCTCCTGCCTCCACGGTTATATCAGCCAGTGCCATCTGTGCCATGTTCAATGCCGTCTTTATCCCGCTCATAACAGAAACGTCACTTCTGATCATTGTCTGCGACTTATGCTCATTATCATGTATTGCCCGCATCCGTCCGTCCCTGATCTCCATTCCTATGCTGTGATCCTGTGTTAGTGTCAGCTGTGCTCTCCCGGATGCAGAAACTCTGATCTGTATCTGCATCACAAGATCCAGAAGCGGAGCATTCGGAACAGGGACCCTGATCTGTGCAAGCGGGATAATTGTTTCCGCTGCTGTTTCCTGCGGACTGAATACATTTCTCAGCGAGGAAATAAAACTGTCCGGATCAATCTTTCTGAAATCACCGAAGAATTTTCTGTAGGACCCGACTTTCGACAAAAGTGTCTCCGTTGTTCTGAAATCAACTCTGAAATAACCGTATTTTACATTTCCGTTTTCCATTTTCCAGCTGTAGGACGGATGTACCCCGGTCAGTGAAACATCTGCCGACATTTCAAGTCCGTGCGCCGTTTTTCTGCAGACTGAAGCTCTGATTCCCGAAGCACCTGCCGAGTAGCTGACTGTATATCCGTTGTATGTACGTGTTCTGCTCAGCGGATGCGCAGACATAAAGGATACATTGCCGGTTTCTGCATAGGACGACTCCTGCTGAAGTACAAAACCGTCGGAAAGATCCGTAATTTCCGCTGTTCTGAAATCAACATCAAATGAACTCTGTACATCAATGGATTCTGCATAATCCTCGGGTTCCGGTTCGCAGCAGTCAGCCGTGATTTCTTTCCCGTTTCCGGCAATGCTGCGTACTTTCCAGTACACTTTTTCACCCGAACTGTCATTGAACGAAAGGATATCATTCTGCTTCACAGGCGTATCTGCCGGATAAACAGCCGTCATATTGTCTTCGTCAAATTCCGAAGGCTGTTCCTCAATCAGATCAAAATCATCTTTCCATTCAATTTCCTGAACAGAATCTTCAAAATTTCTGTGGTCAATATACCTGACCACCTGCTCCAGCAGTTCCATTGCAGTCTGCCGGTCCATCAGTCCTTCCGGATTAAAAATATCTTTTCTGACAGGCCGTATCAGTCCTGAGGAAGCCGCATATTCTATATGATCAGGAAACCGGGACCTGCCGCGGTCCTTTAAAGCATGATTGTTTCCGAATTCATTACCGCTCAGATTAACAAGTGTATATGCTGCCCACTCCCTGGTTAATGGGTCAGCCGGTTCAAATCCGGCACCCGGTTCCAGAACTTTCCATTCCACACATGCCTGAACTGCACTGTAATATGGTGATGTTTCAGTAATATTCATAAAGTAAGGTGCAGTTTGGGAGTAATCGCGGATGCCTGCGCGTTCACTCAGAACAAGGATCCATTCCCCGAGCGATATTGCATCGGTTTTCTGCTGTCTGCACGCTGACAGACTGACTGCCAGCGTACAGACGGCTGCCTTGACTAACAGGTTCCTAAACCTGAACAGACGACGCATTGCCTGTAATTGTTGTTTCCAGGGTATTATATGTTTCCACAGTCCGGTCAAGGAAAGCAGCGTATGATTCTATCAGCTCTTTCTGTGCTTCAAAGCGTGCAGAAAACTGATTGAAGCGGCTCCTGATCGCCTCCCCGCCTTCGGAAATCCATGAATTACCCGTTGCATTCATCTCCTTTTTCATTTCCGACAGATGCTCATACATCTGTGATGAACACATACGGATTCTTCCGGCACATTCACTCACAACATCAAGCGATATCTTAAGATTATTCATGATTCCTCCTTACTTCGATAATGCATTAACCTGCGATGTCAGATCATCCTGAACCTGAATGTAGCTTCTTGCCGAACTGTGCAGAAATTCAGCATACTGTGCACAGAGAAGGCTCATTTCCCTGAAGTCAGATTCAAACTGTGAAATCTTTCCCGAGAAAGCTGTATTATCTTTTCCCTCCCATCCGGCCTTCATCGTATCCACTGCTTCAAACAGTCCGGAAAAAGCTCTTACATAATCCTGATTCTGATCTTCAATCCTGGATGCAGCTGCCTCGAGCTGCGCGGGATCAACTGTAATGTTTCTCATTCTTATTCCTCCTTACGCATCATTAATAGTCATCGCGGACGGTTCTCCCCTGCAGGAAAACGGGCATAATAAAAACAGGCCTTCCGCAGACGGCATTCCGAAGCAGAAATTACTTCAGAACGCTTCCCTGCATACAGCCTGTTTTGTTTTTATTCAGAGCTTCCAGCCGATTTCCTTTTCAATACGGCTGAAATATGCTTTCTGGATCCGTTCAAACAGTTCACGGTCCTTCATGCCAACCGGCTTTCCGTCAATCGTATCACTGGCTGCACATACTTTGGTGGTAGAGCATACGATAACTTCGTCAGCTTTCATAACCTCGTCGAGAGTAATATCCCTGCACTCACTCGGGATATTCAGTTCCTCTGCAATTTCAAATACATGCTTTCTCGAAATGCTGGGAAGGATCAGTTCGTTCAGTACAGGTGCCGTCAGAACACCGTCCTTAAGAATCAGAAGTGAACTGTGTGCACATTCGGTAACCAGTTCCCCTCTGTGGAAAACCGCTTCGTCACACCCAGCCTGTTTTGCAGCTTCCGACGCCATAACATTCGGAATCAGATTCAGGGTTTTGATATTGCAGTGGAAGAAACGGGTATCTTCGTACGTGATCAGCTTCAGCGGTTTTGAATAATCAAGAGATTTCCCCATGCTTGTCGTAATCAGAAGCGTGGGTTTTTCTTCTTTCGGAGGGAATACATGATTCCTTCTGCAGTTTCCTCTCGATGTCTGCCAGTAAATTACAACCGGGCCGTCTGTTTCGGATGCGTCCACGCATTTCTGAATCTCGGCAGTCAGTTCCTCCCTGCTGTAAGGAAAATCAATTTTCATCATACGGCATGAATTATAAAACCTGTCCAGATGGTCATCCATCGCAAAAAGCCTGCGGTTATTGGCAAATGTCACATCATAGACGCCGTCTCCGAAGAACATTGCCCTGTCAAGCATCGGAATGCTGATTTGACCGACCGGTCCCATAACACCGTTGTAATATCCTATTTCCTTCATATTTTCATCTCCGTTATGATTGGATTTTATCACTGACATTTCAATCGAAAAAGCAGTTTAATTCTTTTTGAACAGTGAAAGAATCTTTTTTTCCTCACCGGCAACAATGATGACTTCATCACTGCTGAAACAATAATCAGATTTTACGATCGGCACAAATTCCTTGTTTCTGCGCATGCCGATAATATTAATTCCGTAATTTATCCGGACATTAAGTTCACGGATCGTTTTTCCGATCCATTTTCCGGGAACATTGATTTCCATGATGGCATACTCATCCGAAAGCCGGAAGTAGTCCTGAATACCGTTTTCGGTATATTTGATGGCAATGTGATCCGCCGTCTGATTTTCCGGGAAGACCACATGGTCACAGCCGACCTTATACAGCAGCCGCTCGTGAAGTTCGCTGCCGGCACGCGAAACCACCGTTTTCGCCCCGAGTTCCTTCAGTATGGCGGTTATCATCATCGATGCCTGAAAGTCATCGCTGATGCATACAAAACATACATCAAAGGATGCCGGTTCAATCATCTCCAGCGTTTCGGCATCGGTACAGTCACCGACTTTTACCGATGTGCATATTTCAGACATCTTCTGTGCTCTTTCATCGTTTCTGTCAACGATCATTACTTCGTTATTCAGTTGCATCAGTTTTTCGGCAAGACGTGTACCCATCCTGCCGGCACCGATTACCAGCATTGAACTCATATCATTTCCTTTCTATCCGATAATGATTGATCCTACCGGATTCTTAAGCTTGTCATTAGCATCAATTCTGTTGAGGGCAAGGAATACTGTAAGGGACCCCAGTCTGCCGAAAAACATCATCGAGATAATCGTAATTTTGCTCAGAGGGGCAAGTGCAGAAGTAATTCCCAGAGATACCCCTACCGTACCGATTGCAGAGAAACACTCAAACAGCGCCTCCTCGACAGATTCACCGCATGCGCACAGTATGTAAGTCCCGGCCAGCGCAATCGCAAGGTAGAGAAAGAATGCGACAAATGCACGGCTGATAATCTGAGGATCGATACGGTACCTGCCAAGCGGGATATTCGCTCCCGTGCCGCCCTTCATCCATGTCCTTACTGTCGCAAACAATACTGCGGCGGTTGTAATCTTCAGACCACCTCCGGTACTTCCGGGAGCTGCACCGATCATCATCAGAATTGTCATCAGCACCTTTCCCGCTGCAGAAAGACCGGCAAGATCAATATTGGAGAAGCCCGCTGTCCTCGGTGTCACCGCAAGAAACAGTGCATTCAGAACCTTTTCACCGTTTGTCAGTCCGGCAAGTGCACCGTTGTTTTCAGACAGCGTAAACATAACCGTCGGAACCGTCAGAAGAATTACCGTAGCCTGAAGCACAGTCTTGCTGTGAAAATTCAGCCGGCTGAATCTGAATTTTTTTAACAGCAGATCACTCCAGACGACAAAGCCCAGACCGCCGGTCAGAATCAGGCCGCTGATCGTCAGAATAACCAGCGGATCATTCCGGAAGGTAATCAGCGATGAAGCACTCCGGAAACCGAACAGGTCAAATCCGGCATTGCAGAATGCAGATACAGCATGAAACACGGAATACCATATTCCTTCCCGGACACCGAAAAGCGGAATGAATCTGACGGACAGAAGAACCGCACCCAGCAGTTCAATTAAAAATGTTCCTTTGAGAATCATCTTTACCATCGGAATAATTCCGGCAAGATTAAGAATTCCGAAAGACTCCATCAGAAGACTTTTCTGACGCAGTCCGATTTTCTTCTTTCTTGAAAGCAGAAACAGAAACGCAACAGTTACAAATCCGAGTCCGCCGATCTGAATCAGGACAAGCAGCACCGCCTGCCCGAAAAAAGAAAACTGCGTCCAGGTGTCAAATACAACGAGTCCCGTTACACATACAGCCGAGGTAGCCTCAAACAGAGCGTTGAGGAAACTGATTGATTCATGGCTTCTGCTTGCCGCAGGCAGTGACAGAAGAAAACTGCCGAGAAGAATCAATATCATAAAGCCGGCAGTAAGAATCTTAACGGGTGCCGCATCCTGTAATTTTTTAACCAACTGATTCATACCTCTCTATTATAATCCAAAAAGAAAAAAGACATTCAATAACGAATGTCTTCTCAAAAATCAGTATTTTTTCCCGTAAACCAGTGTATGCCGTTTTCCGTCCAGTGTATATGAGATCTTAAGTACAGGATCTGTTTCCACACTGATATCGACTGCTTCTGTCAGCGAGCGGTAATATCTGTACTTTTTCTTCATCTCATCTGTATACGATGACGGATCGTCACTTGTCAGGAAAACACCGCCGAGCAGAGCGGATACAACTGCAAGCAGATCCTTCTGCTCTGCAGAAAGATCACAGTTTTCATCGCGGAGGAAGAATACATCCGGATCAGAGAGATAAGCCCTTTCGTTGAGCTGTCTTCTGCTTATCGTATTGCCGATTGCCTGCTTTGTACTTACCCTTTCCCTGTGAATAATACGCATATATGCTTTATCATCCCAGTCGAGTGAGACATCACAGCTGATTCTGCAGTATTCAAATTTACCGAATGCCGGCATAACAGGAACGCCGCATCCGAGAATCTTCTTATCTTTCGCCCATTTTCTGAGCAGATCGACTGCCCTGTACATTCTGCCTGCTCTCGTTTCCCTTTCATTGCCGAAAGGTGCGGCACCGTAAAGGAAATCGAGCTTGACCAGATCAAAGCCCCATTCATTGAACACCCTGTCAAATACCTTCTCAAGATATGCAATTACTTCGGGATTATCGATATCAAGCGAACAGAATCCGGACCAGTTGCTTCCGTTGAACCAGAATTCATCATCATGTCTGAGGAACCATTCCGGATGATATTTGAATATGGTCGACTTTGTTTCTGCTACAAACGGTGCCAGCCAGAGACCGGCTTCATATCCTGCCGCATGAATTTCATCAACCATTGCTTTCATGCCGTGCGGGAATTTTTCCGTATCAGGTGCGAGCCAGTCCCCTACATAAGGTTCCCAGCCGTCATCAATCTGAAACAGATCACCTTTCTCCAGGATATCCATGCATCCCTGAAGATCCTGACGGATTGCCCGGTCATTGATATCCTGATACCGGTTGTACCAGCTGGAATAACCGCACAGTTTTCTGTCGGTTATCGGTCTGATATCCATGGCATTAAACCATCCGTCAAAAACGGCTTTTTCTCCGCCTTCGCCGAAATAAAGGTCAAAGACAGGATACTCTCCTTCCGTCTTCAGCCCGCTGCAGTCCCTTCTGATTGTCAGCAGCTGCTGCTTGTAATCATACATGAAGATGGTATAGCCGGGCCTCTCATCAAGTGAGGCAATCAGTCTGTAGTTTCTGGCATTTCTGAAATAACACCAGCTGAATCCGTGTGTGATTCCCCTTTCAAAGGGATACTGTACAAAATGATAATCAGAATATTTGTCAAGCTGATACTGATCAATGATCTTCTGATAAAGCTTATACTCAATTGATCTGTCAATCTTGTACCTGCGGAGGACTTTCCGGGGAATTCCGTGCAGTCCCCTGATTCTGTCATTGACTGAATACTCCGGGCAGTAAGTCCAGGTCTGATATCCGTTCATGAAGATCTTTTCACTTTTGTCTACCGGCAGTCTGATTTCAGCAACAGCAGTGGACAGCGTGCCTTTCGGAAGAACCGCACGAATATGAACCGGTCCGTTCAGATCTGTTTCCGCGCCGTAGATTTCATATTGTCTGTTGTTTTCGTCTTTTCCGTTGATGTGCCAGTTCAGTATCATACATCAGCCTCTCTTTGTTTTCAGATCCTCAGCAATCTCAAGAGCTTTTTCATCCGTCAGAATGAATTTCTTTTTAAATACAAGCAGTGCACAGATCAGTCCGATGATCGGAATGATTGTCATAAGCAGGTGAAGGCCGGTCAGTGTTGAAGCAGACTGAATCGCAATTTCACCTTCTGTATCACTGTTTCCCGCAAGACCGATCAGATCAAGACCGATACCTGTCAGGAATACCGCAAATCCGGATGCGGCCTTTACAACAAATGTCTGCATTGAGAAAATTACCGATTCCTCTCTGCGGCCTGTTTTCAGTTCGCCGTAATCAACGGAGTTGGACAGGAATACGGTTGTCAGAACAGTAAGCATACCGTTGGCCATGAATACCAGCAGTCCGCACACGCAGAGCAGTACAATATTGTGACTCAGCGGTGTAAAGCACAGAAGCAGAATCAGTGCATAACCGGTCATGCTCATCTTCAGACAGAGCTCAAAGATTTGCGTATTGCTCATTTTCTTTCTGAGAATCGGATAAAGAGCCATCATACCGAGAATCTGGGCACCACCGCCGACAGTGGAGAATAATGTATAGCTGCTCTGCCACTGGCTGACGACAGGGCCGATATCATATTTGAAGAAATAAATAATCAGATTGCTTGTAATATAAAGCGCGCTGTTGATCAGAACGATTGTAATAACAGTAACCATTGCCTGGTCATTGCGGAACAGTGATTCGAACATTTCCCTGACTGATACGGTCTTCATTGTATTCACATCACTCTTCTGCTCCTTGATTGCCAGGAACAGCACAGCCTCGGTAATAATGAAGATCAGGGAAATAATCAGCGCAAATCTTGAAAAGCCTGCGCGTTCATTGCCGCCGCCGAGCATATTTACAGTAATTACCGTTAATACCGTAATCAGAGCATTGCCTACGCCGGCACAGGTACGACCTACAACAGAAAGATTTTCACGGTCTTTCGGATTCTCCGTTACTGCCGGAATCATTGACCAGTACGGGATATCCATCATTGTATACGTGACACCCCAGAGAATATATACAACCGCAAAATAGACCATCATGCCGCTGCCGGAAAGGTCCGGAGCAGAGAACAGTGCAAACAGAACGAGTGCGTTAAGAACTGTGCCGGAAATAATCCAGGGACGGAATTTTCCGAATTTTGTATTTGTCTTTGCAACAAGGACGCCCATAAACGGATCATTCAGGGCATCGAATACACGTGCAACCATGAGAATGAATCCCACGAATGTCGCGGAAAGGCCGAGAATATCCTGATAATAATACATGACATAAGATGCACTTAGTGCATAGACCATGTCTTTTCCGACTGCACCGAGCCCATAGGCAGCAGTTTCAGCTGCAGAAAACTTCTTCATACTTCTTTTATTCCCCTTTATTCTTTATTTCAAATTCAATTTCCACCGGTTCTGTCTGGAAAGTGCTGATTTTCAGCATTCCCTTTCCTTCTTTTCCGGTTGTTCTGATATATGTTCCTGTCATTCCTCCTTCGGCACAGACAGTATCCGGACCGACAAGCTGTATTTCACCGCTTGTCTGCAGTTTTACCGGAATCTGTGCGTAAGGAACAGAATTGCCGTTCGCGTCAAGAACACGGATTCTGACTGCGGCCATATCATATGTTTCACCTTCCGTCAGTACTGTGCTGCTTGCCCTGACTTCAAGATGAAGACTGCTGTCAGGTGTCTTCAGCACACTGGCCACCGTTCTGCCGTTCTTCTTTGCATCAAACCGCCATTCAGTTGCCTTGCCGCCCCAGTTGCCGACATATTTTCCGTACAGATTATATCCGTCCGCAAATGTCAGGTGATATCTGGCCATTGCAAATGCAAGCTTTGCCTTATAGGAAGCCGGAAGATTAGCCATGCCGTACTTCTGCATTGCAATCATGCAGTCCCTGATCAGGGCCGCTTCCTTCGGATCCATTCCTTCATTGGTTTCCAGCAGTTTGCCGATCGTATCATTAATCAGAACAGGGCCGTGCTTCAGACCTTTCCAGTCAGACCGGAATGTGCTGACATAATCACCGTTCTTGTACAGTTCAACTTCATCAGCGTTTGTAAAACAGTAAACAGATCCGATCTGCCCTGCCGGATAGTCGCCGATATCCATCGGTGATCCTACTTCAAGCACTGGTTTTTCATCTCCCTGGCTGGCATATACAGCTGCCGTCATTTTCGGATTTCTGAAACTGTCCATGACACCGTGATAGCAGATCCTGTCGCCGCTTCCGAAATCCTGATGGGTGGGATAGTCAAACATGCACCATTCATAGCAGCCGGCATGTCCGCCGTCCAGCATCGCCTGATCAAGAACTCTTGCATAGCGCAGTGCGTGCTCCTGCCTACGTTCGATATTGTCGAACGGCTTGGTCGGATACATATGCCCGTTGGCCTCTGATATGATCAGCGGCTTCTTCATGTCCGGAGTGACATCCTTTTTGGCCTTTGCACCTTTGTTCAGACCGTTGTGGGAGAAGTCATTGTAGGCATACACATCCTCAAGGAGCGAACTCTTTTCAAGATATCTGACACCCGAAGTAGGCCTGTCGGGATCAAGGTCATGTGCGACTGCGTTGGTTCTCCGGTAGAGGTCGTCATTGTCCTGCGACTCATTGACACGGACGCCCCACATGTAAACGGAAGGATGCTGACGGTATTCAATAATCATATCCCTGACGTTTGCTATGCACTGCTCAAGCCATTCCTTTTCAGCGGAAAGGTGCTGCCATCCGGGAATTTCCGTAAATACAAGAATTCCCCTTCTGTCACATTCATCAAGGAAATAATGAGACTGCGGATAATGTGAAGTGCGCACTGAATTAACACATAATTCTTCATCCAGAATGCGGGCATCTTCCCTCTGCAGGCTTTCCGGTACTGCATATCCGATATACGGCCAGCACTGGTGACGGTTCAGGCCTCTGATAAATACCGGTCTGCCGTTGATAAGTATGTTGTTATTGTCCGTTGAAACAGTACGGAAGCCAACCTTCTTTTCCACTGTATCGATTATCTGTCCGTGATCCTTGAGGCTGAATCTTGCTGTATACAGATACGGTTTGTCTGTATTCCACGGAATGACGGACTTCATATTGAATTCAAAGGAAGAACCTCCGGCCGAACAGCTTAAGGACTTAACAGTGATGCCGTCCTGATCAATGATTTCGGTTTCCAGCAGCATTCCCTCCGGATTTCCGTCGACCTTGTATTCAACAACAGCTTTGCTGATCTCAGGAGTTCTGACATAAACATCCTTCAGATAAACAGAATTTCTGACGTCAAGCCATACATCCCTGTAAATGCCGCCGTAAGTCAGGTAATCGATCACAAATCCGAACGGCGGAATTGAAGGATTCTCCGTGCTGTCAAGTTTCACTGCTATCACATTGTCGCTGCCGTATTCAACATAATCAGTGATTTCGACACGGAATGCTGTATATCCGCACTTATGCGTATACAGTTCATTGCCGTTTGCATAGACCGTTGCAATATGGGCAGCTGCATCAAACTGCAGGAAAAGCCTTTTCCCGCTGTACTCCTCAGGGATATAAAGAACCTTCCTGTATCCGCTGACCATCTGATAATCAGCGGAATTGATGTAATGGAGCGGCAGTTCCTTAACGGTATGCGGTATTCTGACTTCTGTCCCGCTGACTTCACCGTTCAGAAATGCATCGGACCATTCTGATACAAACTGCCAGTTGTTGTTAATGCGTTTCATACCTTTATTCCTTTCATTATGATATCCGCAAGTGTTTCAAGAGCATTTTGATAGCTGATGTTGTTTCTGATCAGCATATCGCTGCCGAGAAAAGACTCAATGGAAACGGTTATGATCTGCCTGAGAATCTGAATATCAATATTTCTGATCTTCCCTTCATCCATGCCCTGTCTGAGCAAATCAATGACAGGTTCCCAGTTTGATTCAATATGGCGGCGGATCAGTGCAGATACCTCCGGGTACTTTTCATCGAGTCCCTTAAGCATCAGCCAGTCCATTGCTGCCATATCCTCAGGCATGGCAATCAGCACTCTGGATATCTTTTCGGTGATATCAAGATCACTGCTGATAATGCTCTGCTTTTCATCATAGATTCTCTGAAATCCGTGATTGACCGCATCAATCATCAGTTCTTCTTTTGAGCCGTACATTTTATAGATCGTCTTTTTCGCAATGTGCATTCTTAAAGCAACGTCATTCATAGTGAAATGAAGTCCCTTTTCTCTGAACAGCACCATTGTTACATTCAGTATTTCATCACGCAGACTCATGGAACGGAAACCGAATTAAGCCTTTCTGGTTTCCATTATAGTATCCGGTAAGCGCTTACGCAACATTACGTAACAAAAAACACAGTATTTCCGATATGGAACAGATGTCAATGCAATGACACTGCATCCGGTCTGACTGTCACAGATAAATCTCAGGGAGTTTCACAAGAAGGATCCGTCTTTCACCGCATAAAAAA
>JAILGV010000076.1 GCA_024696355.1 Solobacterium sp. | reverse complement strand
AATGCAACTTTGACAGCACTTCCGTCATCTCTTGCATAAATGAAATTCACGGGACAGATGATATGCAGCCTTCTGCAGACGTCATACAGAAGCAGCATATGTTTCACTTCTCTTTCCCATGCACAGGAATCATATTTCCTGCGATCATTTATTTCAAATTGTAAAATTTTCTCATGTTTGAATGATTTTTACGTATTTTTGCAGTTTTATCCCCTGACTGTGCAGACTGAAAAAAATGAATTCATATTTTTGAATTAACAGTGATGCCAAACGCAGAAAAAGTCTCAAAATTATATTTTTTTGAAACAACACCGTATAAATATTCACCAAACCAGCAAAAAAGCTGATTTCCATCAGCTTAATTGTCTTTGAAATAATTATCCCAGCTTATAAAATTCCATCATTTCCCGGGTGATTTCCATGTACCTCTGCTTGTCGGCTTTCACCAGATACCAGATATTTGCCGGATGATCTTCATCCGGTTCACAGACTTTTGTCTGTCCCTCGGCATCAGCCTCGGCCAGTTCCACACTGCAGTGCATCGGCCTGAATTCGGCAATCTCCGGGTATATATAACATGCCATTGTGACATGGTCATGAATCGTATTGATCTTCATGCCCCATTTTCTGACATTCCGGTCCTCAATGAAGGATGCAATCGTTCCGGTCAGATCTGTAACTCTGCTTTCCTCATGGAACAGCGACAGAATCTCCTCACTGCTTAAGCCGCAAGATGCATTGCCGTCCAGTCCGCACATATATACCGGAACACCCGAACTGACAAGAATCTGGAACGCTTCTGGGTCAACATATACGTTAAACTCCGCAAATGCGTTCGTATTCCCTTTTCCGGCTGTACCGGCCATGGAATAGATCTTTTTAATGTAGTTCTTCAGGTCCGGATGCGCCAGGAAGGCAATCGCGACGTTCGTCACAGGTCCCAGCGTTACAAGTTCCAGTTCCCCGCCTGCCTTTACAGCCTCTTCATACAGCACATCCCAGGCATACTTCTCATCAAACTGCCTGTCTGTTTCCGGCAGATCATACCCGCCGAGTCCTCCGCTTCCGTGGACGGTTCCCGCCGTACGGGCAGCCCTGATAACGGGCTTTACTGCGCCTTTTCCGATCCTGCAGTCAATATTCAGATATTCAGCCAGCCTGACTGCGTTTGTGCTTGTATCACCGTAATGCACATTTCCGTGCACCGGATTGATCGCCCTGATGTCATATTTGTCCCTGTGGGCATTGATCAGAAGAATGGCCAGAGTATCGTCCACTCCCGGATCCGTATCTATTACCAGAGGAATTCTTCTGTCTGTCATAGCAAAGCCTCCATGTCTCTTTCCTGCATTATACAGAACATCGGGCATCATTTCCCGGTGTCTTTGAAAAACACTGTTTATTCCAGCTGACCTTTTTCCGCAAGATACGCAAGAAGCCCTTCGCAGCCTTCTTTCACATCATCCCACGTCTCGTCAAAATCACCGGTATACCACGGATCGGCAACCGATCCCGGCCTGTCCGTATAATCCATCAGCAGTGAAAGCTTATGATCCGGATCATTCCCGCAGATTCTTCTCATCAGATACATATTGGATGTATCCATGCCGATGATGTAATCGTAATACCGGTAATCCTTCATGTTCATCTGCCTTGCCCGCTTCCCGGCACAGCCGATCCCGTGCTCCGCCAGCTTTTTTCTGGCCGGAGGATATACCGGATTGCCGATCTCCTCCGTACTGACCGCAGCCGAGGCAATCTCAAAATACCCGGTCAGTCCGTTTTTCTCTGCAATATCCTTCATTACAAATTCCGCCATGGGTGAACGGCAGATATTGCCGTGGCAGACAAACAGTATCTTTATCATCTCCTGATATTCCTTCGGTTACATATATTATCACGGCAGACGCCTGCTTTTGCAAACAGCCAGGAAGCATATGAGGACTGCTGTTTCCGAAAAAAGACCATACGGGATCACCGTATGGTCATGTTTTGTTATGGACTGTCAGGCTTCCTTCTGTCCGGAGGGGCCTTTGTATTCCATGCAGAGCATTGTCATATCATCAAACTGCTCAGCCTGCTGGACAAATCCCTCCACAGCTCTCTGCACACTCTGAACGATCTTTGCAGGTTCCGCATCCGGTGCCTGATTCAGGGCATTGAGCAGTCTTTTGACACCGAACATCTCATTTGCTTCATTGACTGATTCAGGTATGCCGTCCGTGTAAAGGAACAGTTTGTCACCCGGTTCCATCCGGAATTCATACTCCTTGTACTTCATTCCCCGCATGCCGCCGATAACAAATCCGTGCGTATCCTTCATAACGGAGAATTCTCCGTTTTTCATCAGTACCGGATATTCATGACCGGCATTCGCAGCTGAGACAATGCCGGTGCTGATCTCCATAATGCCGACCCATACCGTCACAAACATGTCTTCCTGGTTGCTGGAGCAGATGGCATCATTCGTCACTCTGAGAATCTCAGACGCTGATTTCCCGAGCATTGCACTGTTCTGCAGAATCACTTTTGAAATCATCATGAACAGAGCTGCGGGAACGCCTTTTCCGCTGACATCAGCCATAACCATGCACAGATGATCATCATCAATCAGGAAGAAGTCATAGAAGTCTCCGCCCACTTCCCTTGCCGGGTCCATGGAAGCGTAAATATCGAATTCATTGCGTTCGGGGAACGGCGGGAATACACTCGGCAGCATGCTGTTCTGGATTCTGTTCGCCATATGCAGTTCTGTGCTGACGCGTTCCTTTTCACGGGTGATCTGCGTAATGTCCGCGATATATTTCTGCGTCTCTTCCGACAGGTGGCTGAACGCCTCGGCAAGCACTTCGATCTCGTCATTTGTCCGGTATTCATCCTTCATGACAAACGGTTCATTCATCATGCTTGCACGGTTGACATCCCTGGTGATCTTTCCGATCGGCCGGGCAATATTTCTTGCTGCAGCCAGAGCTGCATAGGAAGCCGCAATGACCGCCAGCAGGAAGAACAGCACGCTTGAACGCGTCGAGCCTGCCGTGCCCTTTCTGAATGTCTCGCTTGCCGTTTCGTTGATTGCATCATACTCACTCAGCAGCTGCAGAGCCGGGCCTTCCGTGATTTCTTTTTCAATGGCGCTCACGACTGCCCATCCGATGGCAGGCATCGGTGCACCGGCAAAGTAATACTGCCTGTCTTTGACGCTGATTTCCGTCAGTTCGGTCGGTTCGCTCAGAGCCTTCGTAATAAACGTCCCCAGCTCACCGCTGCTTTCCCTCAGGTCCACAGCCCCGGAACCGCCCTGATCGAACATTTCGCTGTCATTTGAGAGAATGATCTGACCGCTGTCATTTACGACAAAGACATGGCCGATTTCAGCCGACTCAATAAATTCGCTCATGCTCTCCAGAACGATATCCGCACCGACTACCCCGACCGTCTGACCGTTGACATTGACGGGCGCAGAGCATGTCACGCACAGGTCATTGCTGAAGGCATCCCTGATGATGCCGGTAAAATACAGGTCTCCTGTTTCCAGAGCCCCGAGATACCACGGTCTCTGTCTGACCGGGAACGGAATCAGATTTCCGTCTGCGTCATATTTGTCCTTTGTTTCATCATCTGCGGCAAAGAACGTTCCGTCGGAAAGACCGATATAAGCCCCGTTGATCTTTTCGGAGTTTGCCACCATGGCAGTCATCGGCCCCTGCATATGCGCGGCATATCCGAGATATTCCGACTGCGTGTAATCAACGCCCTCCTCAAACATCACCATTGCCGAAACCGTTCCGTCTTTTTCCGGATCAGGCAGACTGTATTCCTGCGGCGAAAGAGAATTCCTGTCCGTAAGCAGCCCCTCCGCCATGCTCTGCAGCATGCGCACGTTATTTACGACTTCGGAAAACTCACTGTCTGCGATATCCGCCTGCAGGCGGGTCGTTCTGACAAATGATTCCTCCAGTGTCCGTATCATCGTCTGCCCGGAGATTCTCGATATTGCCTCCTGCTGTTCCTGTCTGGTTTCATCCACCAGATCCGTAAGCATCCTGTTCTGAAAGACGGATATTCCGGTAAAAAGCACAACCAGCACAAGAAGAACGGCAATCACAAGATTGACGACTTTTTTCTGCAGACTGCCGAATGTTAATCCAAATACCTTTTTCAAAATACTGTCCCCCTGTACGCCTCAGCGCAGAGTCTGTTTATATCCTGCCGCTATACCGGCACATTATTGTAATTATACAGCATCCGGTGCCGCCTTACGGAAAAATCAGAAAACAGTCATCCGGAAATCCGGCCATCGGACAGCACGGTTCCTGTTTTTTCAGTGTTCGGTCAGAGTGTCTGCCAGACGCATTGCCGTGATCAGTACGGATGCATCCCGGATATTCCTGGGGTCCAGTCCGCATTTGCGGCGGACCCGCTCCAGCCGGTACTGCAGCGTGTTTTTATGAATATACAGCTGTTCCGACGCTTCCTTCAGCGACATTCCGCAGTCATAATAGATCTTCAGAAGCTTCTGATCTTCTTCATTTATTTTCCGGACAGTTTTCTGCAGAAACATTTCCCTGACATGATAGGAAAGATCGGAAAACAGAAGTTCTGTATAAAGATTGTCAAATTCCGTGAACATCTCATTTCCGCTCTTCATGGCCAGCTGTGCATCTTCATAAGAACGGTGGATATGGGCAAGCCGGTGAGCACTGCCGACGGAAACCTTTGCCGGGATTCCGGTGAATTCCCTGACTGCCTGTTTCTGTTCCCTGCAGGCCTGCTCACTGATGATCAGGATGTATCTGTCAGGATATTCAAATGCAAAAAAAGAATGATGAATTCCTGAAAGCATGGTTTCTGCCCTGTTTTCCAGCATTGTGTACTGGCCGGTGCGGCCGGGATTCTGAAGACTGATCAGCACTGTCTGATACCGGTCATCAAATTTAAGATCTTTCTGCTTCAGAAAATCCTGCAGATATTCGTGGGATATAGCCCCGTTCTGCACCAGTGTTTTTGCAACATAAGAATACTCTGCTTTTTTCAGTTCCCTTGATGCGTCCAGATCCCGCTCTCTCAGTATCAGCTCCATGATCCGCAGGGCAAGCCGGGCATAGCGGCGTACTTCATCTGGTTCTCCGGTGATTCCGATGACCGCGATCGTGGTCCCGTGATAACTGAACGGTATATTCACACCTTTCTGTGCTCCGATATAAGTGTGGTTGTCATATACTTCCAGCGTTTCCCCGGTCCGGGCAGCCCGGTAGCCGATTTCGTGATAATCACCGATTCGTTTTTCATCCGTGCTGGCAATGATAATTCCGCTTGCAGAAATATAATTGATGTCATATCCGCAGACATCTCTGACCGCGGACACGATCTGCTGTGCAGTGCTTTGTCCGATCATAGTGTGCTCCCATCTGATTTGTTCTGTATAACATATATATAATAATATTCACAGCAATTTATGTTACATAAAACATTCATCTATGATGAAAAAAAATCTATATTGTAACCGTAAACAAAAAGAACAGGAGGAGAAAATGAAACTGTTATTTGCTTCGGATTCCTTCAAGGGATCCCTGACAAGCGAGCAGACTGTGGAACTGCTTGCGAAAGCCGCAGGAGAAGTATTCGGTGAAATCGAGTACAGCGGTGTACCGGTTGCGGACGGCGGTGAAGGAACAGTGGACGCTGTCGTTGCGGCCGAACATGGTGAATACATTACCGTGGAAGTATACGGTCCGCTGATGGATCGGACCGGCGCCCGCTACGGAAAACTGGATAACCGGCGTGCAGTCATTGAAATGGCTGCGGCATCCGGACTTCCGATGGTTCCGAGAAACATGAGAAATCCGCTGCACACAACGACTTACGGAACCGGCGAACTGATCCGGGATGCACTGGACAAAGGATTCCGTGATATTTCCATTGCCATCGGCGGCAGCGCAACGAATGACGGCGGCATGGGATGTGCGCGTGCGCTCGGCGTCAGATTCCTTGATGAAAATGGAAACGAACTGCAGGGAACCGGTGCAGATCTGGAAAAGGTTGCTGAGATTGATGTCAGCGAACTGGATCCCCGTATCCGCGAAACAAAAATCACTGTTATGTGTGATGTCACTAATCCGCTGACGGGCGAGAATGGCGCAACCTACACATTCAGTGCGCAGAAAGGCGCAACACCCGAAATTCAGGAACGTCTGGAAGCCGGCATGATCAATTACCGTGATGTAATCATCCGTCAGTTCGGAATCAATCCGGATGAAATCAGAGGCGGAGGAGCAGCCGGAGGACTCGGCACGGCGCTGATGGTATTCCTGCACGGCGAAATGAAATCCGGCATCGATACAGTGCTGGACCTGATCAATTTCGACCATCGTCTTGAGGGTGTGGACCTGGTCGTAACAGGCGAAGGACGCACAGACTGGCAGAGCTGCTTCGGAAAAGTTATGCAGGGAGTCGGTGAGCGCTCCGCGAAAAAGGGAATTGCCGCAGTCGGCCTCAGCGGATCGCTCGGGCGCGATGCCGCAAAGATCTTCGACCACGGCATTGAATCCCTGATCACATCAGTGGATTCCCCGATGCAGATCGAAGAAGCAATCAGCCGCGCGGAAGAGCTTTATTATCTCGCCGCAGTCCGCATGTTCCGCTTTATCAGAGCAGGAATGAAGATTGCTCAGAAACAGTAATATACTTCATCTTCTCCGGTTCCAAAGACAGCATATCTTTCCCGGTCAGACCGATACGGATAAACGGGACGGTCTGATACGGTGAACCGGACCGCAAAACTAAAACAGACAGACAAAAAAGGAAGGAAATTTCATCCGCAATGAATTACAGCTTTACTACTATAGGAGCCCTGCTCGGCCTCGTTATTGCCATCATTCTTATCATTAAAAAAGTTCAGCCTGCTTACTGCCTGATTCTCGGTGCCCTTGTCGGCGGCATCATCGGCGGAGGCGGACTCAGTGTTACAGTCAGCACCATGGTCAGCGGAGCTGCATCCATGATGTCCAGTATTCTCCGTATTCTCACCAGCGGTATTCTTGCCGGAGCACTGATCAAAACAGGCGCCGCACAGAAAATAGCCGAAACGATTGTTGCAAAGCTCGGCGAAAAAAGAGCGGTTACGGCAATCGCTGCCGCGACAATGCTGATATGTGCAGTCGGTGTATTCATTGATATTTCCGTCATTACCGTTGCCCCGATTGCCCTGGCTATCGGTGAAAAAGCAGGACTTTCCAGAAGCGGAATCCTGCTGGCAATGATCGGCGGAGGAAAAGCAGGAAATATTATTTCCCCGAATCCGAATACGATTGCCGTTTCCGAAGCATTCGGTCAGGACCTGACTGCTGTCATGATGAAGAATGCAGTGCCTGCAGTATTCGCACTGACTGCTGCAATTCTTCTTGCTTCAGCACTTTCAAAGAAATCCGGCGAACAGATTACGGCAGCCGATCTGGAAAGCTCCGAAAACAGAGAACTGCCTTCCTTCGGTGCGGCAATTCTCGGACCGGTATGCGTTATCGTGATGCTTGCCCTTCGTCCGCTTGCCGGAATTACGATTGACCCGCTGATCGCCCTGCCTGCCGGCGGACTGATCTGCACACTGGCAACAGGGAATATGAAGCACATCAGAGAGTATACGGAATTCGGTCTTTCAAAGGTAATCGGAGTATCGATCCTGCTGATCGGAACAGGTACAATTGCCGGAATTATCAAGGCATCTGCACTGCAGTACGATGTTACCAGTCTTCTTGAAACAATGCATATGCCGGCATTTATTCTCGCACCGCTTGCCGGTATCCTGATGGCCGGTGCCACAGCATCAACAACTGCAGGCGCTACGGTTGCCGCACAGACATTCTCCTCCACGCTGCTTTCTGCCGGTGTTTCCGGACTCTCATCCGCCGCAATGATTCATGCCGGTGCTACAGTCGTTGACTCTCTGCCGCACGGATCCTTCTTCCATGCGACCGGCGGCGCTGTAAACATGTCTATTGCCGACCGGATGAAGCTGATTCCCTATGAAGCCGCAATCGGTCTGACAGCCACCATCGTTTCAACACTGATGTATCTGATTTTCGGATAATCCGAAATCATTCGGAGAAGCCCGGCAGATAAGAAACAAACACAAAAGAAATATAAGCGGCTGACCGGCATACATAATAGTTGAAAAACCGGTGACAGCCGGAACAGATAAAGGGAAGACCGGATGAATGGTCTTCCCTTTGTTTTATTCTGCAGCCGGAACTGTCCGGTTCATTTTCCTCAGAAACGGCCGAGGAACTGTTTTACTCCGTTCCAGACATCCGCAATACTTCTCATACCGATTTTGAAGGATATTGTCTTTTCACCGCCGTATTCTCCGGTACCGCGGATAATGCCGATATAGCCGGCCATAGCGTCCTGGCCTCCGCCGATGCCTGCAGCACTGCTTCCGCCTGTTGCCGTAATATCTCCGCCGTAAATATAAATATCACCGGATGAATTGTCTTCAATTCCGCCGATGCCGGCTTTTCCGCTGCCGCCTTCTGCAATCAGTCTGCCCTGCTTATTGATATCATTGACGCTCTGGGCATAGACCGAAAAACTCGCACCCAGCTGTACATAGATACCGTCCGAAACAGTCAGCGTGCAGTTATCTGTCAGAATCAGACTGACTTCACCGCCGGTCACGGTCAGACCTGAGGAGAAGCTGACGGCACCCTGAACAGCATACCATCCGGCTCCCAGAGTATTATTTGTGCCGTCAAGCAGTATGCAGTCCTTTGTTTCTGTTTCACCGTTCTTATTGGTAAATGATACGGAAACAGCTGACGAACCCTCATCCGCCTGCGGAGAGACGGTCTCTTCCTCTTCTTCCGTTTCCTGTTCCGGAGCGTTTTCCTCATATGTTTCCGCTGCAGGTTCCTCTGCAGTTTCTTCCGCTGATTCTTCCGGTTCCGGTGCCGGTTCCAGCTGTTCCACGATCTCGCTTACCGTGAGTTCATCAGGATCGCTTTCATCCGATCCGGGACCGTCTTCAATTATGACATCCCCCTTCTGATTCTTCCGGTTCAGTGCCATCCTGTTCAGCAGCCGCTTCTTCGCTTTCCGCACTCACATTCCCGGTTTCCGGCAGAGTGTTCTCCTCTGCAGTTACCGGAACACTGAGTCCTGTCAGCATCAAAGCAAGGCTGAGCAGCACTGCAAAACAGCGTTTCAGTTCATACTTCTTCATATGATTTTCCTCCATGAAAACAGATATTGCCTTATAAGGCTTTCACAAATCTTTATGAATGAAAAGGAAACAGTCCGGCAATGCCGCCATCCCCGCAGTCTTTATGATTCTCTGTCCCCGAAAGATGATGCGTCATTTCTGTTTCTGCCTTTTCAGGCGGGTAAAACAATTCTTTATCAAAATAGTACATGATGAAAACAAATCGAAAAGCAATCTGTCGTAAAAATCAATTTGTCTGAATACGGCATAAAAAAAGAATTTCTGAGCCGGTGTTCAGCATCAGGAATTCAGTCCGGATTCAGTATATTATTCAAAGATATTCGTTTTCAGATGCCTGCTGCAGTATTCGGCAAACCCCTGCTCACCGACACTGCCCGCCACGTCAAATGCCGCAGCCTTGGCATCCACGGTGCCGTTTGCCATGCAGATGCCGTACTTCACATATTTCAGCATCTCAAGATCATTTGTCGTATCGCCGAAGGCAATCATTTCATCAGGCGTGATATTCATCATTTCCCCGACGGCCTTCAGTCCCACATGCTTGCTCAGGGAAGGATGATTGAATTCAAACAGATCAAATGCCGTCTTGAAGCCGACATAGCGGCTGTCCTGATGGTTCCGATAAAACGCCTCGGTCTTTTCCATCAGTGCCGGATCCAGAACAAACATTTCCTTGATCTCGGGCTGGGCAATCAGACTGCGTACATCCGCCTCATATACATCAACATAAACCCGCCTGCCGACCCGTTCGGTATCAGCGGTTTTTTTCTGCACAAACAGATCCTTTCCCCTGTACCATGTCGGAATCAGTCCGAGCGGCTCATAGAGATCGATGATTTCAAGAATCACCTCCGGCTCCAGAGTAAAGAACTTCTCTGTTTTCCCCGAAGCGCAGTCGTATACTTCCCCGCCTCCGGTTCCGATGATATAGTCCGTGATCCCGTCAAGACGCCAGTGCTTCAGAAGATGCATAATCGAACCGACAGGCCTGCCGGTGCAGATGGCAAACCTGATCCCGTTTTCCCTGAGACGCTTTACCGTCCGGGCGACCGAGGGATCGCAGTTTCCCGATGCATCAACGATCGTGCCGTCCAGGTCACACGCGGCCAGCCTGATCATTCACTCTTCCCCATAAAGCGGAGAATCCTGTCCTTCTGTGCATCCATATCCGCATAAGCCAGCTGATACAGCGTCTCACAGTCCTTCGGATTTCCCTTCCAGCGGCTGATCGGCATATTCTTTGAAGGATAGATCTTCAGCGCATTGCCCTGTTCCTCCAGTTCACTGATCAGGGCGATCTGCTTGTAATAGTTCAGATGTCTCACCTTGTAGTCTTCAAGAACGGAAGGATAATCCCTGTAGATGACCTTCATCATCAGCTTCACGGCATTGTTTGCCGGCTTTCTGACATAATCAGCCGGTTTTGTCGTAATGATCAGATGCTTTGTGCATCCCACTTCCACGGAACGCTCAATCGGTATCATCTTGGTGATGCCGCCGTCAAGATAATGATGGCCGTCAAGTTCGACTATGGCACTGGCAACAGGAAGCGCACAGGATGCCCGAAGCAGGTTATAGGTATTGTCCAGTCCTTCCGAACCCTTGTAAATTGTTCTTCCGAGTTCCAGGTCATACAGACCGAATTCAATATTGGCGTGGCTGTCACGCAGCGGCGTCACATCAATCTTCGCCTTTTTCCCGAAGCTCTCACGGAACATATGCTCATATGCAACATAGTGGCCTTCCTTCAGAAACGCACTGACGCCGACATTTTCCGGGTCCGTCGCATATTCCACCGCCATCTGATGGCCTGTCTCCTTGTCGCCGAGCCAGTAGCACACAAGATATACGGCTCCGCTTGATACGCCGACACCGTAATCAAAATGAATATCATGATCCAGGAGCCAGTTCAGCGCACCGGCTGTATAAGCTCCCCGGACACCTCCGCCCTCCAGAACAAGTCCGTACTTTTCCATAAATCCTATTCTCCTTCTCCTTCTGCAGGGGCTGCTTTCGCCGCCTGAATCTCAAGTAAATCTTCTTCAATCATATGAAGGAATTCTCCGGTCCTTCCCTCCGTAATCAGCCGGTGCGGGCATACCTTGTGCATGAAGTCGGAATGGAATCTGACATCATCCATTGTCATCCCGTAGTTATCCAGCAGTGCAGCCGTCAGGGCTGCCGTATTTCTGAGCGTCTGATCATAATCGCCGTCGATATTCACGCACATTTCTATGCCGATGCCGTTGATGTTTCCGCCGTATTTTGTTCTCTGATCACCGGCATTCCAGGCAATCTCGTTGTCCGGCAGATGGTGGTAGATATGACCGTCATCGACTGTATAATGCCAGCTGGTCGAATCATTGGCATCATTCAGCAGGTAGCGGCTGTGTGCCTCGGCATCCGAGCCCCGGCTTCTGTTGTCTGTTTCATGAATGGTAATATACCGGATTTCCCTTACTTCACCGGGCCTGCGCGGCGAATCCCAGGGAATATATGCATGGATGATTTCAATTCCTCCGGCACTGCCGAGTTCATTGTTCACAACCGCATAAACCCTTCCCGGATCCTGCGGTTCCTCATCCTGAAGCACATTCGCCCTGTTTGTAAAAAACACCAGCAGGAACAGCGCACACAAAAGAGCCGTCAGAATGCCGACCAGAATATAAAGAAGTTTTCTGCGCTGCCGCTTAGCCTTTTTCATACCCATCTATTGTATCAGAGTTTCCATTGATAAATGTTTTTTACCGTCTCCCCGCGACGGTAAAGCCAGTGCGACGGAGGCACGTCGGTTGTTTCAAGAAGCTCACCGTTCAGTTTTTCAAGCGTCTTCCTTGAAGGTGTGTTTTCGGGGGAACAGGTAATGATGATCTCCTGCATGTCCTCCTGCCGGGCAATATCAAACAGCATCAGGCATGCCTCATACGCATAGCCGTGTCCCCGGTATGCCGGCTCAATATGATATCCGATATTGCCGGCATAATACAGCTCCTCGTTCATGCCCAGACGCAGATCACAGTAGCCTGCCCTGATCTGCGTTCCGTGCACATAGATTCCGTAATATCTGGACGCAACATAGTTGTTGAACCGGGAAGCCATGACATCCTTCTCATGGACAAGATCCACCGTATCTCCGGATATACGTTCCTGATTTTTCTGACGCTTCAGCCATCTGAACATGTCATCATTATAATCCTAAAAAAAGCAGCTGACTCAGTCAGCCGCAAGATTCATCAATAATCGGTAGATATTCCGCAGTTCTTCCGTCTGCTCTTCATTCATCTGGGAATTCTCATCGACGATTTCAAAGCCGTCGGTCAGGGAGAGCTTGTGGCCCATGATCTCACCGTTCTTCACGGAGATCACCTCCGGAATCTGGAAGATCCTTTCCCCGTTCTCCACCTCGAATATCACATCGATATAAGAGCACAGCGTATCGTAAATCAGACGTCCCTGCGCCGGATCATCGGAGATCGGCGAACCGACATTGACATAATAGACGGTTACACCTTTTTCCTTTGCGATCTGGTTGAGAACAGGAACGGCACGCTGGCACCAGTGGCATCCTGTCCTTCCGTAATAAAGGATGCCCGAACCTCCTTCGGAGAACATCCGGATGGATTCCTTCAGACTGATTTCGACGAATGCCGGCTCCGGATCCGTCAGCCACTGATATCCGCTCATATCGGGATGATCATAGAGCACTTCAAGGTCAACTGCATTCGTAATCGTCACCGGTTCACTGCCGGCTGCGGGGTCCGCAGTCATATCCGGCATAATCTGATAAATATCACCGTCAGTCTGTGCCGTCGGTTCCGGCTGTGCAGTCTGCGGGGAGGGTGCCTCCTCATGTTTTGCACATCCGCTCATCAGCACAATGGCTGCCAGAAACAGTTTCAAGTATTTCATTTCCTGCCTCACTTCGGAATCTACTATAATCGATTCCGCATTCAGCTTCAAGCACGCAGTTTTCAGCCGATCCTGACAACAGATGTCTGATCGTACATCTTTTCGATTTTATCTCTTGTCGCAAACCCTTTGGTATATGCCGTCGCTATGCCGCAGCAGCAGGCAAAGCGGAAGGATTCGACCGCATCGCGGGAACGCAGATAATTCATCAGGAAGCCCGCCGTCAGGGAGTCGCCGACGCCTACGGTGCTGACAATTCTCCTGTCATGCAGGATATCACAGCTGTAGATGCCGCTTTCGCATCCGAAGACAGCCTCCTCTGCGCCGTCAAGCAGGACAATGACATTCTGTGCTCCTTTTTCGCGCAGTTCGCCGACAGCTTCAATCACGTTCTCCCGCTTCATGATAATATGCCTGAATTCACCGAGCTCCTGTTCGGATGTTTTGATCAGGAACGGATGATGCGGAAGAATATCCCGGATAATCGAGGAATTGGTATCCAGCACCACTCTGACGCCGTCCTCAATGCCCTCGACAAGCATTTCCACGGTCTGATCATGCAGATGCTCGGGACATACTCCGCCGAGCACAAAATAGTCACCCTCCGTCAGACGGACGACCTTGGACATCAGATTCTCCATGTCGCTGCTAGTAATATACGGACCTGCCGCATTCAGATCTGTTTCGTTCTCATTGTCGGACAGCTTGACATTGATTCTGGTGTGGCCGTTGATATACGTAAAGTTCGGCTGCAGATATTCATATTTCTGCAGAAGCGTAATAAAGAAATCCCTGGTAAATCCGCCCACAAATCCCGTGGCACGGGTGGGAATCTGAAGATTGCTCAGGACAATCGAAACATTGATTCCTTTTCCGCCGGCTTCATAATATTCCAGCTGGCTCCGGTTTGTCATGCCGGCTTTGGGCGGTGTTTCAAACTCCATGTAGTAGTCCAGTGACGGATTCATTGTGCATGTGCAGATCATAGTTATTCTCCCGCTGTTCTTTCAGCAATTCTGACAATCAGCCTGACAGCATCCTCCAGCTCTTCCATGCAGCAGTATTCATATCTGCCGTGGTAATTGCCGCCTCCTGTGCCGAGGTTCGGACACGGAAGTCCGCGGAAGCTCATCAGAGCTCCGTCCGTTCCGCCTCTGACAGGTACGTTTTCCGGCTCATAGCCCAGGTCAATGATCGCCTGCCAGGCTGTCTCTGATACTTCCGGATGATTGACAAGCACTTCCTTCATGTTCGGATAGCGGTCTTCGGTTTTTACCTCAGCCGTATTCTCACCGTATTTCGCCCTGATATATGCTGCGGCAGCCTCCATCAGCTTCTTCTTTTCCTCCAGAAGGCCGCGGTCATGATCACGCAGAATATATCCCAGCTGCGCCGTTTCCGTATTTCCCTGCATGGAAACCATGTGGATGAAGCCTTCCCTTCCCTCGGTATGCTCGGGAACCATATATGCCGGCAGAAGGCTGTGATATTCACATGCCAGGGCAGCCGCATTGATCATCTTGTTTTTAGCGCTTCCGGGATGAATGGAGAAACCGCGGAAGGTCACCTGCGCCGAAGCGGCGTTGAATGTCTCGTCATTCAGCTCATTCACGCGGTCACCGTCCATGGTATAGGCAAATGCCGCATTGAAGCGTTCGTAATCAAAGAACATCGGTCCCTCGCCGATCTCCTCGTCAGGCGTAAACGCCACAGCGATTCTGCCGTGCTTCTTTTCCGGATGTTCCTTCCAGAACGCAAGCGCCTCCATGATCGCCGTAATGCCGGCCTTGTCATCAGCACCGAGCAGCGTCTTTCCGTCCGTAACCATCAGCGTCTTACCCCTGAGAAGCTTCATCTGCGGGAAATCCGCCATGGATGTAACGACACCGTCCCCCAGATCAATGTCACAGCCGTCAAAGTTTTCAATCAGCCTGGGATTTACACCGGTGCCGGTATAGTCCGGAGCGGTATCCATATGTGCCGCAAACCCGACGGTCGGCACCTCTTTCCCGATATTGCTTTCCAGATGACCGTATACATAGCAGTGCTCATCCAGATACGCATCCTCAATGCCCAGTTCCTTCAGTTCCCGCACGAGCAGATTCGCAAGATCAAACTGTTTTGCCGTACTGGGATGCAGTCCCGAAGCAGGATCCGACTGTGTATCGATCCGGCAGTAGCGCATCAGCCTTTCCGCAGCACCCATAATCAAAACCTCCTATATTTCCCTGATATCCATGCACGTAAATGTGCAGTCATAACTCGATTCCTCCGGTGAGCAGGCATAGAAACCAGCCTGTACCGGCTTCCGGCCGGAACTGATGTCCAGCCAGCGCATATCCGTATATTTTTCCCCGTTGAAGCTGTAGCTGAAGCGGACGTTCCCGTTCCAGTAATTCATCTTCAGGTACATCCAGCGGATGCCCGAAGACAGCCTGACCACACTGTGGTCCCCCGTGCCTGCATGATACAGATCGCATGCCATATCCAGATCATTCTTCTGCAGCGACAGACCGAACCTGATCCACCTGTCATCAGCCGCCTTCAGAAAGATGCCGCATTCGTCCTCCTGCTTTTCAAACTTAAAGTCTGCGCGCAGGGAAAACTCAAACGGCGTGCTTTTTTCAAAGTACAGGCCGAAGGCGCTTGTTCTGCTGAACACAGTCGATCTGGCAGATGAAAAAGGCTCTGTCTCCAGAATTATTTTTTCATCTGAAAGGATGAACATGGACGGTTTTCTTGTCCACGCCAACTGTGCGCTGTCCAGCTTTGCCATCGTGCCCCGCTTTCCGGTTATGTCTGTTTTAAGTTTAATGCCAACAGCGCATTCTCTGCAATCGTATAAAAAAGAAAGACCATCCGCAGATGATCTTTCCCGCTGCTTATACCTTGTGCGTGACGTCCATGTCGACGCCGTCAAAGCTGAATATTTCGAGTGATTTTCCGATGGTCTTCTTATCGGTCTTCATATTCTCCTTCATTGCCCTTGCCTTGACCGAAGCAAGATCGGAGATGCTTGCCGGACCGGCCATACAGCCGCCGATGCAGCACATGCCTTCCAGAATATCTTCCTTGAATCTGCCGGCACGCATCAGTATCAGCTGCTTCTTGCACTCAAATGCACCGTCCGCCTGCACCATCGTGTACGGTCCGTCGCCGTGCTCCTTCGCAGCCTGCGCCACGGCAGCAGCAACGCCGCCGCTCTGGGCAAACGTACGTCCGTAGTTGGAAGGATACAGCTCGGGATCCGCCGCTTCGACTTCTGTCGGATTGATGCCCTGTGCAATCATCATGGCTGCGATTTCCTCAAATGTCAGAACATAGTCCACGTTGGAAACATCCTGCATTGCCTCCTGCTTCTTCGCCATGCACGGCCCGATAAAGACAACCAGATCGTCCGGATGTTCCTTCTTGAGCTTTCTGGCAATCGCCATCATCGGCGTAACGGTGTGGCTCTTGTTCTCCGCATACTGCTTCGGGAAGTGAATCTTCAGCATATTGACGAATGCCGGACAGCATGATGTTGTCAGCGGCTTTCCTTCTTCCTTGTGCTCCTTCAGCTCCAGATATTCCGCCTGTGCCACGGCATCCGCGCCGACCGCAACCTCAATGCACTCCTTGAAGCCGAGCATTTCAATTGCCTTCATGATCTGCGGCAGCGTCGCGCTGTCAAACTGACCCTGAATGGCAGGGGCGACAACTGCATAAACCTGTTTCCCGTCCATAATCTTCTGAATTACGGGCACGACCCAGCTGATGTCCTCGATCGCACCGAACGGGCATGCGCCTTCGCACTGTCCGCAGTTGATGCACTTTTCTTCGTCGATGACGGCAATGCCGTTCTCATTCCAGCTGATTGCCTGAACCGGACAGTGGGAATAGCACGGCCGTTCCGTTACGACAATCGCGTTGTACGGGCATGCCTTTGCACAGGCACCGCACTCCTTGCACTTGCTGTAATCAATTTCGGAACGCACGGTTCCGATATGCATGGCATCGAATTTACATGCTGCGACACATGCCTTGGCCATGCACTTGCGGCAGTTGTCGGTAACTCTGATCTTCTTGATCGAGCATCCGTCACACGCTGCATCAATGACCTGGATGATCTGCTTCGGATTATATTCAGCCGTATCGTCAGCCATCTGTCCCATAGCCAGGCGGGTGCGCTGTCTCAGTACTTCTCTTTCCTTATATACGCAGCATCTTACCCGGGGGCCGTCGAGAGAAACCAGATTCCGTGCAAAAGCCTGTGCCTTTGCCTCGTCGAATTCACCGCTGTAGCACTGGCGGGCCAGATTGACGAGAACGTCAAACTTAAATACCCGGCCTTCGTGAGAAAACATATTTGCCATATTCTGCTCTCCTGTCTTTTGATGTCGGTAAGATCAGTTTCCGAAATACTGCATGCCGTTTCTTACGGATTTCAGTGTTTCCTCATCTGTCAGCTGTCTGAGTATTTCCTCTGAAAATTCGATCGTCGCACCCATTCCCCTGCCGGTGATCAGATTGCCGTCCGTCACAGCCGGAACAGCTTCATAAGTTCCGCCGAATGCGGCTTCGTCAAATGTCGGGAAACAGGTGTAATGCCTTCCTTTCAGCATTCCCATATGTCCGTATACGGACGGTGCGGCACAGATTGCGCATGTCAGCTTTCCGGATTCAAAATGCTTTTTCAGACTGTCCTTCAGTTCCGTGCACTTCTCCAGATTCTGTGTCCCGACCCTTCCTCCGGGCAGGATCAGCACCTCATATCCCGCCGGATCAAATTCACTGAATGCAAGATCCGCCAGGACAGTGATCCCGTGGGAGCCGCGTACTGCTTTGTCTTCGCTGACTGAAACCGTATCAATGTGAACGCCGCCCCTTCTGAGCATGTCAACCGTAATCAGGCCTTCACATTCCTCAAATCCCTCAGCGAAAAAAATCGCACATTTCATGATGATCACCCCTTGATTCTCTTTTACTGAAAAAATTATATCATCTGTTCCGTAAACAAATATATGCCTTTCATGAATTATCTGCTTCATCCAGGTATCTGCTGAGCAGACGGAGCCCCTCGCGCATGGTATCAGCGGGACAGGTCATGGTCAGACGCAGATGCTTCTCGCAGTCAAAGCAGCTTCCCGGCACAAAAAACACACCGTATTTCTGCTGGATGCCTTCCGCCAGCTCACTGCTGGAAAGACGGCTTTCATATTTCGGAAAGGATACCGTGCCGTACTTCGGCATGACAAGCGATACCCGCGCTTCATGCTTCAGCCATTCCGTAATTTCCCGGCGGCATCCTTCAATAATATCCAGGCTCCTTTGAATGATCTTCTCCCGGTTCTTCAATGCAACCAGAGCAAGCGTATCAGTCAGCGCACCGGTTGAAATGATGGAGTAATCCCTTCTGACATTCACCAGGTCAATCACTTCACGCGGCCCCCTGATCCATCCCAGACGCAGTCCGGCAAGGGAATACAGCTTGGAAAGACCGGACGTGCAGACGCATTTCTCATACAGATCGCTGAGAGAGATTTCCTCTTCATACAGTCCGCGGTATACTTCATCACACAGGATCCAGGTGCCCTGTTTTCTGCACAGACTGATCAGACGGTCAAGATATGCTCTTTCAAAAACACTTCCCGTGGGGTTGTTCGGCTGGTTGATAATCACCATGCGCACCGGCTTCTGCATCACTTCCTCAAGTTCGCTGACAAGCGGCTGCCAGCCCTGTTCCTCATACAGCTTCAGCTGTATCACAGAACAGCCGATCGAAGCCGGAATATCCGTGAACTGCTGGTAGGACGGCGTATATGTCACCACGGTATCGCCCGGGCTTAACAGCGTATACATCACCATCTCGCTGCACTGCAGGCAGCCCTGCCCGAAGGTGATATTGTCCTCTGCCGCACTCCGGTACATTTTCAGGATTTCCTTCTTCAGCCTCGGATCTCCGGTAATCGTGCCGTAGTCCATTCTGACATCATCCAGGTCATGATCCCTGTCCATTGAAAGAAGCTGCTGAAAAGTCAGCGGCATAACACAGCTGTCCGTCAGATTGTATACAGCATTGCCCTCATGGACATTCATCCACTGCTCCGTTTTAAAATCTGGAAGTTTCATATTCACCCGTTTCTGTTTTACATAGTTTACTGATTATGACCGGCACATGCAACAGAAAGCATGACCCAAAAAAAGAAATCCGCATTGCTTTGCAGATTTCTTTATTTTTTTCTGTTATTTCCGGTATCACTTCTGCATCAATTTAAGAACCATAATTATGTTCAGGATCAGTTCTTTCGCTGACAGGATGTATACTCTCCATAACGGTATAGTTGATCAAGCGTATCATCTTCAATTGAGGTTAATTTCAGTTTGATATGGGCTTACCTGCTCCGCATCAGTATCGCCCGTATATAATCATCCATCAGCCGCCATCGTTGAATTAATTGACACTTCCGTTTTCCGGCACTCCCAGATTTTAATAATTGTTAACGCAGGCTCATCTTCTTCAGACGGCGCTGCCTCCGTAAATTCCCGGTCCCATGATTACCTCCCGGATATCATTTTTTTACTATCCTTTTTACACCCTCTGTATAATCATTTATTTCAACGAATGATAGCCCTTACTTTTATTTTTTTATCTGCTATAATATGTAATTGGGTGGAGCTGACTGAATTCTATGGTCAGCTCCTTTTATTATCAGCTGAAACTTCATCTTTTTTCCGTTTTCCGGCAGATAAAAAAGAGCCTTCAGGCTCCTTATTCCGTACGGTTTTCCAGGACGATCTTTTCCTGACGGAACAGCGTTTTCACTGTTTCCGCCAGTCTCTGATGCTTTACGCCCGTCGCATCAAAATGCACGCTCCTGAATGCGGCCTGCATAATCGGTCCGGCAAGAAATGCACAGATCAGCGTACCGATGCCGACCGGTCCTCCGAGCAGCCAGCCGATCAGTGTCGCGGAACTGAGCAGGGCAATACTGACCGCGCCGATCGGCACTCTTCCCGTCCGTTTTGCCAGTCCGACCAGCAGCGTATCACGCGGCCCGCATCCAAGGGATGCAAGCATATATGTGTACTGGGTATAGGCAAGAATCACCAGCCCGATCAGCATCACAGGAATGCCCGTAAGCCAGGAACTGCATTCCGGGACAATATTCAGCCGGTTGAAGAAATCCACGGACTTGCCGACCACAAAGGCATCGATAAACATGGCAATTCCGATCGGCTCCTTCAGCAGGATATCAATCATCAGAATCGTAAGCGAGACAGTAATCGAAGCCGTTCCGTAAAGAATGCCTAAAGTCTTCGAAAGTCCCAGCGACAGTACGTCCCAGGGGGCTGCGCCGAGGTTTGCCCTGATCGTCAGATAAATTCCGAACCCGTTGACAAACAGACTGACCGCCGCAAGCAGAATATTGATCACAACCGCTCCGGCTGTCCGGTTTTCTCTCAGATCACTTTTCATACGGCCCCTTTCACTGCTTACTGTTATATCACAATCCTTCCGTGCGTTTCAGCAGAATGCTTTTGAGATATTCATATCTCTTTTTCTTCTCTTCCTTTTTGAAATGAACTTCACGGAACTGTTCCGGACAGTCAGAATAGCACAGGACCCGGTCCCCGAACTGCTCACTCGTCAGATCGAACACACAGGTTCCCTTTTCCGTCTGAACAGC
This sequence comes from Solobacterium sp., assembly GCA_024696355.1. Taxonomy (GTDB): domain Bacteria; phylum Bacillota_I; class Bacilli_A; order Erysipelotrichales; family Erysipelotrichaceae; genus Bulleidia. Next base: position 3,488 of record JAILGV010000076.1, on the reverse strand, counting down.
ATTGAAGCAGTGAAAGCTTCCGTCCTCCAGGGGAATGCCGAAAACTTTTCCGCCGTAGATGTCCTGCATCAGAAATGCCGTAACCGAACACTGACCGAGTGTCCTGTTTTCTTCAGACCAGTCTGCCCGCATTCTCGGTGCACATGTATCCGCACACCAGATTCCTGAAAGCAGATCATAATAATCACACGGAGTCAGTCCGTGTTCATCTTTTATGCCGGCATTCTGCCACCCGTAAAACTTATACTTCATATCCTCTCTCCCGCCGGACGGTATACCCTGATTCATTCCGAGCAGAAGTATAGCACATCTTTCCGTGATTTCTTCCCGTGAATATGACGTCATTTATCATAAAAGCACCTTTTTACGATACTATCGCTGCTTTTCCTGCCGTTTGTCGACAATATCCGCAAATATAGATCAGAAAAACTGTGAAATTAACGTAAAAATATGATGAAAAAATTTATACTTTAACACATTTTTTATGTCATGTGATGTAATATATAAATACCTAATTTTCAGGAGAGCCAGTCAATGAAGCATGATATTTCCACTCAGGATTTAAAGAGTCCCATTCTCCTCTTCCACTACCTTGACATGATCAACAGGTCTTTTTGGAATGATGCATACGACGAATTGGACACCGGCCGCCGTTTCTGCGCAAATTCACTGGAAATGCTTAACTATATTTCCATGAATCCCAACTGCAAGCAGGATGACATCAGCAAGGATCTCTGCATCGACAAAGGCTGTGTTGCCAAGGGAATGCTGTTCCTCGAGCAGCATGAGCTGGTTCACAGAAAACGCAGTGAAACAGACCGGCGTGCCTACGAACTTACTTTATCCCCCGACGGCACAAAAGCACTGAATGAACTTCTTTCATTTGCCGACAGGTGGACAAAGAATATCTTCCCCGATGCTGATCCCGCAGATCTTGAGAACTGCCGTGCAGCCATGAAAATCATGGCAAAACGCAGAACCGTACGCTGACGTCTTCATTCTCCGGTGAAATCCTGCCCTGAGGCAGGATTTTTCAGTATGCACAAAAGCTGATAAAAATTCATTTTTTAAAATTTTATATTGACACAGTTTGAAATATCGATAATACTTAGCGTGTAGTTAGGTTTGTTACTCCTCGGAGGCTTGCCCTGAAACGTATGTGTTTTAGGTTTGTCGCGGGGAGTTTTTGTTTAAGGAGGATTCATGAAGGTTATCAGATGCATTAACAACAACGTTGCGGTCTGTCTTGACAGCAGCGGAAAAGAACTGGTTGCCTTCGGGAAAGGAATCGGATTCCGCAAGCCGCCCTATGAAGTTCCTCTCGGCAAACTTGAACGCACATACTACGGGGTTGACAGCATCTATCTCAGTATGATCAATGATATCCCGAAGAAAATTCTGGATATCTCGGATGAGACAATCGACTACGCAAGAGTTGTTCTGGACTGTGAGCTGAGTTCCAATATCATCTTCACACTCGCGGACCATCTGAACTTCTGCATCGAACGCTACCGCAAGCATATGAACTTCACGCTTCCGATTGTCCGCGACATCGAACAGCTGTTTGAAAAGGAGGTGTCCGTCGGACAGTTCGCACTGAAGCTGATCAGGGAGCGCATGAATGTCTTCCTGCCCAGGGAGGAAGCCGCATATGTTGCCCTCCACCTGATCAACTACGAGGAGAAGCAGAAAAACACGGAGCCGGCAGAAGATGCGGTCATCGAAAACGTCACCGGAATCATCGAAAAGGAATACGGCATTGACATCTCAAGAGATGACTTCAATTATTCCCGGTTCGTATCCCATATGAACTACCTGTTCAAACGGGGAAAACACCAGGAACTGATGAAAACAGACAACGGCAGGATCTATCAGGATCTTGTCAGAGACTATCCGAAAACACACGAAGTATCTGTCAGAGTTTCCGAATATCTGGAGCAGGTGATGAACATCAGCCTGACAGATGAAGAGAAGCTCTACCTGATGCTTCATATCAACCGATTGTGCACACGGGAGGATTGTTACCGGTAAAGCGGGCTTGACCTCATGCATACAGCGGATATTTCCGCTTTTGCGTGAGGTTTTATTTATATAAGATGCCGGCAGCGTTCACGGCCGGAACGCTGAGGACATAAAAACCAAGAAAAAAGAGGAGAAAAAAAACATGGCAAAGAATTTTGAATCAATGGCAGCTGACATTCTGAAGCTCGTCGGCGGAAAAGAGAATGTTTCCAAAGCTTATCACTGCATTACCAGACTCAGATTTAATGTCAAGGACAAGAACCTTGTGGATGTTGAAAATATCAAGAAAGTCGCCGGTGTTATGGGTGCCCAGTGGTCCGGCGATCAGCTCCAGGTTATCGTCGGCCAGGAAGTCGGCGACATCTATGCGACATTATGCAGACTCGGCGGATTCAAGCAGGAAGCCGCAATTGACGAAAACCTCGATGAACCGAAAAAGAAGTTCTCAATCAATCTGATTTTCGAAACAATGGCAGCGATCCTTCTGCCGGTCATCCCCGCCCTTGCCGGTGCAGGTATGATCAAGGGTCTCATCACAATCATGACATCCTACCTGGGTGTTGACTCAGCTTCCTCACTGATCTCCGTCATGACCATTGCCGGTGACTGTGCATTCTACTTCCTGCCGTTCCTGGTCGCATGGTCCGCATCCAAGCGCTTCAATACAGACGCTGCCATGGCAATCGCAATGGCCGGTGTACTGCTCTATCCGACAATGACAGCAGGAAATACCTCCGGTGCCGATCCGATGCGTCTGCTCGGACTGCCGATTCCCTTCCCGAGGTACTTCGGAAGCACAATTCCCATCATCCTCACAGTGCTTGTTCTCAGCTATGTATATAAATGGATCCGTTCCGTTATTCCCAACAGCCTCCGCATCGTCTTCGTTCCGATGCTGACACTGCTGGTCATGACACCGCTGACACTGATCGTCATCGGTCCGGCCGCTAACTATCTGTCCAAGCTTCTCGTCGGTCTGTTCAACTTCCTCTACGGTCTCTCACCGATCATCGCAGGCATGATCATCGGCGGAACAAGACTCTTCGTTGTCATGACCGGCATGCATCTGTCGCTTTCCACAATCTGCCTCGGCAATCTTGCTGAATTAGGCTATGACTGGCTGCTTCCGATGCACACAATGGGAACCCTCGCTCTGTTCGGTGCATGCATGGGCGTCTGGCTCAAGTCAAAGAACAGCGAAAACAAGCAGATCGGCGCAAGTACAGCGATCTCATCCTTCATCGGCATCACTGAACCCGGTATCTACGGCGTCTTCCTGAAGTTCCGCAATGCCATGATCGCCACCATCGCAGGCGGCGCAGTCGGCGGAGCCATCGTCGGCATGTTCGGCGGAAGAGCCACAGCATTCGTAAACTCCTGCATTCTGTCCCTTCCGGTATTCATGACTGACAACTTCTGGTGTGTGGCACTCGGCATCGTTGTATCCGCAGCTGTTGCATTCGCTG
>JAILGV010000065.1 GCA_024696355.1 Solobacterium sp. | reverse complement strand
GCAGTCTGAACGGGACAGAATTTTCTGATCGGACAGATGACGGCCGGACGGGTGATTTGACGGCGGCAAGCAGATACGGGTGATAAAAAGCCGTGTTTCAATTGATGGTAATCCGTAATCGGGTTTATTATTTCACTATAGCATTTATACAGGAGGGGATTTGGATGAAAGGGAATGCTAATACATATCTGATTCTCGGGGTTGTATTTCTTGCGGTCGGAATAACCATGATTATGACCGGCTCTGTATCAAGAACAATGGCATACGGGGATATTGTTCTTGCACTTGCTTTCTTTGCACTTTCGGCCCGGGCAAAATAAGAGACCCGCACAGATACAATTCAAAGGATTGCGGATGCAGTCTTTTATTTACCCGGATTCCGGGTATTCTTTTTGTTTCTGTACGGTGATATATTCATGTCAGCAAAGGAACAGATAAAAAGATGAAGGCTGAAGAATTATGGAAGAAATCCGGACTTTCCGGGACTTATGAAGCGTGGGCTTTCGGGGAAGCTCCGGACAAACTGGCGGGACTGGTCATCCGGGGCATTAAAACAGCGACATGTTCGGCATATGATCTGTATCAGATTGAGAATGAACCGCTCCCGAAGCCGGGAGATTACAGCGTTATCCTGAATTCGGACGGAGAAGCAGTATGCATAATAGAAACAGTAAAGGTATATGTGACGGAATTCTGCAGGGTTTCTGCGGAGCATGCCTTCAGGGAAGGTGAAGGCGACAGATCGCTGGAATACTGGCGTGCGGTTCATGAAAGCTTTCTGACCGGTGAACTTGCATCGGTGAGCCTGTCATTTGACGAGAACACAAAAGTCGTCTGCGAGGAATTTGAAGTCGTATACAGATAAAGAGCCGGCGTTGTTTCTGACGGAAGCTGGCGGGATTCGGAAGATATCTGTCCGAAGGGCATTCGAAATTTGAAAAGGAGGAGAAATTCCTGCTCAGCTGAGGGCAGGAAAGCCCTCTTTTGAGATATTTGGCTTTGTATACTGCAGTAAAGAAGTACTATAATTGACTGGCCGGAGTCTGCGTTCCGGCAGCGGCCTGACAAAGATGAATTCAGGGGTAATGGTTAAGGTGATTTTATGGCAGAAAAGAGAAATGTTACAGAGACGGTGCGATTCAGTGTTCTTATATTATTTATCGGCGGAATGATGGACGGTTATTCCTATGTGGTGCGCGGCGGTGTATTCGCCAACGGACAGACAGGAAATTTCATCAAGCTCGGACTCGGCATCGTCAATCTTGACAGAACTCTTGCCGTCAAGTCATTCGTTCCGATTGTGGGCTTCTGGCTGGGAATCTTCGCTGCCGAACATCTGTTCCATGCGATCCTGAAAGAAAAAGACAATGTGATCCGTGATATCAGATGGAAGCGGTATATCCTCTGGGCGGAGGCACTCCTGCTGTTCGGGATCGGATTTATTCCGGATACAACCCTCAATCTTATTCCGAACTCCCTGATATCCTTTACGGCAGCGCTGCAGTACTGCTGTTTCCGGAAGATGGGGGATATGAATTATTCCTCGGTATTTGCCAGCGGGAATATGCGCTCCTGTGCGGAAAATTATTATAAGGGACTCATCCTGAAGAGACAGGACAATCTGAGAAAGGCATGGCAGTATACGATGATTCTGCTCGGATTCCTTCTGGGGGCTGTGTTTGCGGCAATTCTGGCACGGTATATCTCAGAGCAGACAATCTGGGTTACCTGTGTCCTGCTGATCGCCGCGTCAATGATTGTTACTGAAAGAGACTGAACGTCATGTTCGTCTTTTTTCTTTGTGCCGGCAGACCGGGTTATGAAAGAAATGCGAATATTTTCAAAAACTGTTTCACAGAATGAAAAAGCAGATGAAAAACATTCGGGATAATAAATGTATTCGGAATATCGCTATGGTATGATTACCCTATGTTTTTAAGGAGTATGCATATATGAAGAAAGAAGATATCAAAAAGGTGGTATTGGCATACAGCGGAGGACTGGACACTTCGGTGATCATTCCGTGGCTGAAGGAGAATTACAACAACTGTGAGATAATTGCGGTCAGCGGAAATGTCGGCCAGACGGATGAACTGGAGGGACTGGAGGAAAAGGCGCTGAAGACCGGTGCTTCAAAGCTGTACGTTCTGGATCTGATGGATGAGTATGCGGAGGATTTCATCGTTCCGTGTCTGAAAGCAGGTGCTGCCTATGAAGGATATCTGCTGGGTACCAGTCATGCCCGTCCGGTCATTGCCAAAGGTCTGGTTGAAATCGCACTGAAGGAACACGCAGATGCGATCTGCCACGGCTGCACGGGAAAGGGAAACGATCAGGTTCGTTTTGAACTGGCTGTCAAGCATTTTGCGCCGGATATGCATATTATAGCCCCGTGGAGAGAATGGGATATCCGTTCCCGCGAGGAAGAGATTGATTACGCGGAAGCGCACAATGTTCCTCTGAGAATTTCAAGGGAAACCAATTATTCCAAAGACAAAAACATGTGGCATCTGAGCCATGAAGGTCTGGACTTGGAGGATCCGGCGAATGAACCGCCGTATGACAAGCCGGGATTCCTGGAAATGTGCGTATCTCCGATGGATGCGCCGGATCAGCCGGAGCCGGTTGTTCTCACATTTGAAAAGGGCGTGCCGGTTTCTGTAAACGGAGAAAATCTCTGCGTAAAGGACATTATTCTGAAGCTGAATGAGATCGGCGGCAGAAACGGCATCGGTATTCTGGATCTGGTGGAAAACAGACTGGTCGGCATGAAAAGCAGGGGCATCTACGAAACCCCGGGCGGTACAATCCTGTACGAAGCGCACCGTTATCTGGAAAGCATTACCCTGGACAAAATGACAGCGCATAAAAAAGAGGAACTGGCTCTGACGTTTGCGGAGCTTGTATATAACGGTCAGTGGTTCACCCCGCTCAGGGAAGCACTGTCTGCGTTCTTCGACAAAACGCAGGAGCCGGTCAGCGGCGAAGTGAAACTGAAGCTGTACAAGGGGAATATCATCAAGGCCGGCGTCACCAGTGAGAATTCCCTGTATGACGAGGATCTGGCTTCTTTCGGCGAATCTGATTATGATCAGAAGGATTCCGCAGGCTTCATCAGTCTTTACGGCCTGCCGATTACGGTCCAGGCAATGCTGGACAGAAAGAACCGCAAATGACAAAGCTCTGGATCGGAAGAACATCCGGATTAACCGACCGGAAAGCAGATGATTTTAATTCCTCCGTCCGCTTTGACAGCAGGATGTACCGGGAAGATATCGAAGGATCCGCCGCGCATGCGGAGATGCTTGCAAAACAGGGAATAATTCCTGCGGACGCAGCGGAACAGATTATTGCCGGTCTGCATTCAATCCTGAAGGATCTGGATGAAGGAGTGCTGGAAATTGACCCGGAAGCGGAAGACATCCATATGTTCGTTGAATCGGTTCTGACGGAAAGAATCGGGGAAGCAGGCAGGATGCTGCATACGGCAAGGAGCCGGAACGATCAGGTCGCGAATGATCTGCGCATGTATCTGAAAAAGGAAATCAGGTCTCTCACCGGACTGACAGTGAAACTGATTGAAGTTTTAAATGAACAGGCGGAAAAATATACCGGTGCGGTGATGCCCGGATACACGCATCTGCAGAGAGCACAGCCGGTATTTTTCTCCCAGCATCTTCTGGCATATGAAATGATGTTCCTGAGAGACCTTTCGCGTCTGAAGGATACATATGTCAGAACGGATGAGTCCGTGATCGGCACATGTGCGCTGGCCGGAACCACCTATCCGACCGACAGAAAGTTTGAAGCGGATCTGCTCGGATTCTCTTCTGTCTCGCTTAACAGCATGGACAGTGTTTCGGACCGCGACTTCTGCATTGAGCTGCTGGGCGATCTTTCCATACTGATGATGCATCTGTCCCGGCTGTCGGAGGAGATCCTGCTTTGGACAAGCTGGGAGTTCCGCTTCATTGAACTGAGCGATGCATTTACCACCGGGTCCTCCATCATGCCGCAGAAGAAGAATTCCGACATGGCGGAGCTTGTCCGCGGAAAGACAGGCAGAGTATACGGAGATCTGATGAGTCTGCTCACGGTCATGAAGGGACTGCCGCTGGCATACAACAAGGATATGCAGGAGGATAAGGAACCGGTTTTTGATGCCGTGGATACAGCAAAGATGTGCCTGGATATCACAGCTGAGATGATCGGGAGTATGACGGTTCATGCAGACCGGATGAAGCAGGCTGCGCAGGAAGGATATCTGAACGCAACCGATCTTGCGGATTATCTGTGCACAAAAGGCATGCCGTTCCGGAGTGCATATCAGCTGAGCGGCAGAATTGTCCGTGACTGCATGGAAAAAGGCATTCCGCTTGAGGCTGTGCCGCTGGCGGATTACCGCAGCTACGATCCTTCCTTTGATGAAGATATTTATGAAGCAATTGATCTGGTAAACTGTGCCGACAGAAGAAATTCCTTCGGCGGGACCTCAAAGGAATCCGCAGGCATGCAGATCAGAGCCGTAAAGGAAAAACTGAATGAATTCAGAAACAGGGATGAGCGGTAACTGCTCATCCCTGTTTCTGTTCATGCATGTCTGCTGTTATAATAATTTAAAAATGTGCGTGAAGCAGGTGCTTCCTGACGGATCAGGGGAATGCTGCGAATCAGCGGAGGAAGACCAATGAAAAAGAAAGCACTGTTGATAATGAAAAATCTGCTGGGGGTATTTATGGCGGTCAGTTTGTTCGGATGCAGAAGTCAGATCACAGTTGGAAAAGATATCAGCAGCGATGATATCACCGATTTCTATTACACATATGAGAATATCAATTACAACGCTGAATATCAGAGATACCGTTTCTATGAGGAAGACGGGAAGCATATGTTTTTCCATGAAACAAGACAGCGGAAGAATGATTACGGTCCGGCATCGGAAGAGGACAGAACCGCTTACGGGAAAAGGGAACTGAGTGCAGAAGAATGGGATGCATTCTTTGATCTTCTCAAGGGCGGAACGGTCAAGGAGAGAGAAGAAGATTCAGATTCCGGAGACTCCGGACCCTGGACATATCTTTACCGGAGGAATGACAAATCTGAGATTCAGCAGTTTGCATTTGAAAATGCCGGAAAGAAGTCGGAATTTATCCGGTTCTGCGTGCAGCTGGCAGGCACGACCGTCAATGAAGCGGATGATACGGGAATCGTAAAATCTGTTGATCTGGACGGTAAGACAATTGAATACTTCCGTTTCGGAAACAGGAACGGACAGACGCTGGTCATACTTCCCGGCGTATCCCTGAAAAGTGTCATGAACTCCGCACAGGCTGTTGTCGGAGCTTACGGAACGCTGGCGGAAGATTATAATATTTATCTCTTTGACTATGTGAAGGAAATGCCGGAAGGATACAGCACCGAGGATATGGCAGATGATCTGCTCGATGCGCTGTATGAGATCCGCGAGTATCCGGTGATCATCATGGGCGTGTCTCTGGGCGGAATGGCGGCGATGAACGCAGCAGTCAGTTCACCTGCTCTGGTGAAGGCGCTGGTGCTGTGCTCCTCAGCATCCTCAATGCAGGACAGGGATCTGACTGTGATGGAAACATGGAAGCGTCTTGCGGAAGAAAGAAATACGGAAGAACTGATGAAATCCTTCGGCGAAAATGTTTATACGCCGGAATTCTATGAGAAGTACCGGGACAGCATACTTGCATCGGGCGAAGGAGCGGATGAGCAGGATTATCAGAGATTCATCACATCACTGGATGTAGTTATGAATTTTGATATGTCCTACCGTATCGGTGATATTGAGTGTCCGGTATTTGTGCTCGGAGCGGCAGAAGACCGGGTTCTGGGCAGTCAGGCAGCAGAGGAACTGATGGAACAGCTTCATTGTGAAGGCTATATTTATGAGGGAAAAGGTCACGGCGTTTATGATGAAGCGCCGGATTACCAGATAAGAATCAGGGAATTCCTGAAGGAAGTGAAATGACGGCAGAGGTATGTACGGAAGGTTTTTCTGAAAAGACCGGGGAGAAGAAGCAATGAGAAAATATGCCTGGCTCAGAGAGCCGCTTGCAGGTACAGACGGCAGTTATACATTTAAAATCATGCTTTATGAAGCGGGAGAAGGCTTCTATCTTTTTGCATACACGGACCGGGATGCAGTAATCAGCTCATCGGACCGCTGTTATGATTCTCCGGAAGAACTGTATGATGACTGGAACAGTCTGATTGATGACAGAGGATGGATTGAGATGGAAGATCCGCTGCCGGACTGCCAGCATGATGCTTTTATTCCGCTGCGTGTAAAGGGCAGGAACACCGGTAAGCCGGAGTGGGGCGTATATGAAACACTTGAAGACGGGAAATGGGTTGAGTACAGGCCTGTCCGGAAGTGCAGTGACTGCGGGGTAAAGTGAATCGGAAGGATACAATTGTCCGGATCGGGGCAGTGCCGCGATTCTGCCGGGAGTGACTATATGCGTCAGATTACTGAATGACGCAGGGAGAAATCCGGGAAGCTTCCGTATTTCATTGCCGGAGCCTTCTCAATTCTGACTGCGGTCTGCTGTCTTATGGCTGTCAGTGACAGTTCCAGGGCAAAGCCTGATGCAGCATATCTGATCAGGCTGATCAAAGAAATTCACGGCCAGGCGGCTCATTATATTCTTTGCGAAAAGTTCCTGTATAAGGAGCTTTTGTATTACGGCATGCGGTGCCGCTCTGTTTTGTATGCATGCGATAGTGTTTCCTTCGGGGGAACCGCAGAAAACCCAGAACCGGTGAGACGGGCACCGTCAGGTGTGTATGGTATAATGCATTCAGATATTGTCTGTCCGTCATCTTTTTATCATTATGTTTCCGGGGTGTTCCGTCATTGCGGGACATCATCGGATCGTGAAAACAATTCATATGTTAATAAAGGAGCTGCTGTATGCTGAAAAAACTGCTGAAACTCGGAAACGACTACGCGGCCGAAAGTACCTGGAAGGACTTTGCGCTGACTAAATTCTGCCTGTTTTCAATGGGCATGGCAGCCGGAATGATGATTCCGGACAACAGAAAAAAGATTGCCGCGGGCGCTGCGGCTGGGGTGTTTGCGGCAACATACATCCCTCTGATGGCAAAAGTATTCCGGATTGCCCTCAGAAAAGACAGCTGAGAGCTGTTTTTCACGGGACACAGTCTGTCTCATTGCAGAAAAACGTGCATATGCGCATTCTGTGTCCTGTACCGTAACTGAACTTTTCTCTATGCTGAAACCAGAAAGGAGGTCATCGGATGGATCTCATAAAAATCGGAGCTTTTCTCCAGGAACTCAGAAAAGAAAAGGGCCTGACCCAGGAACAGCTTGCAGAACAGACAGGTGTATCACGCAGGACAGTGTCACGGTGGGAAACCGGAAACAATATGCCCGATCTGGACATCCTCATGGAACTGTCAGACTTCTATGCCGTTGATCTCCGTGAAATCCTGAACGGAGAAAGGAAGACGGAACGTATGAATGAAGAACTGAAAGAAACTGTCATGCAGGTGGCAGACTACAGCAACGAGGAGAAAACAAGACTGCTGAACAAAATGCACTGGCTGTTTACAGCCGGACTGATCGGATTTATTGTCTTTCTGGTCATTGCCGCTGCCGGGCTGGAAAATACAGCCCCCTATGAAGCTGTCGGCAGCTTCGGACTGGGCATTGCCTTCGGAATGATTATTCTTGGCGTGATCTTTACAAGCAGATATGCGTACAAAATCAGGGAGGCAAAACTGCGTCTGCTGAAAAAAATCACAAAATAATACCGTCTGACCGGTATGAATTCTTTCTTCCCGAAACGGCTTTGGAAGCCTGACGGGAAGTTTTTTTTATATAATGCGGAATTTTAAGTTACCATTCTGCGTATCGGATCGTATATATGGCAGAGGGGAGGAAAGATGAAGGAAAGTGAATTTGTTCATCTGTATGAACAGCTGCATGATACGGTGTACCGCATCGCCTTCAGTTATCTGAAGAATACCGCAGATGCAAAGGATGCCGTGCAGGATGTTATGCTCCGTCTGTACAGATATGAAGGGACATTTTCGGATGAGGATCACTGCCGGAAGCGGAAGCAGCCTTCGGCATTGATCTTCTGGATACGACAGACAAAACCTGTGTGCGTGAAGGACAGCTGGTGCATTATTATCCGATGCTTGTCCGGGACAGGGAAAACAAAAGCCGGGTCTGCGGCATGACATTTCAGGACTTTGCCTATGTAACCGGAGACCTGAAGGATTTCACTGTTCTTCCGGCAGGTGATGCGTCGCCGTCTGTGCAGACGGAATTCCGCTACGGAAGGGGCGGAACATACGGTTCTCCGATTGCTGTCCAGATCCGGCTTATCACTGACGCGAATCTTGCCGAAGAGGCGGGATTTCCTGCCGCAGAGGAAATCAATGTGCAGGATCAGGAACATCGTTCGGAAAACGAATCTGTTGAAATCTATCATATTGCCGGAATCAATACGGATGCCATGATTGTATCGACCAGGAACGTTTCCTTAAACGGCATGGGGCCGGCATTATGGGAGTCGCCCAATCCGGGCATCGAACATATCGTGACGGCATATCTGTCTTATGAAGGCATAGAATATGAGTATTTCGGAGACATTTCTGCAGATACCATGAAAGCATTTCTGGATACCCTGCGGTGAGACAGTCAGTGCATCCTGAACAATGACATATATGAAAGGCTCCCGGAGAAGGAGCCTTTCATATACTACACAAGGACAGAAGAAAACACCGCGTCTGCGGTGTCTCTGGTTTATCAAGCTGTCAGAATTCTTTTTTCT
>JAILGV010000038.1 GCA_024696355.1 Solobacterium sp. | reverse complement strand
GCCGCCACTGCCTGGGCTCCGCCCGTCCTGAATATTCTTGAAACGCCGGCGATATGCGCCGCAGCCAGAATATACGGATTGATGCTTCCGTCACGGGAGGGAGGCGTAACCATGATGATCTCTTTGACACCGGCGATTTTTGCCGGAACAGCGTCCATCAGAACAGTCGAGGGATAAGCAGCCGTGCCTCCCGGCACGTAAATGCCCACCTTTTCCAGAGGAATCACCCGCTGTCCGAGCAGAACACCCTCTTTGTCCGCCGTCACAAAAGAAGAGCGGACCTGATGTCTGTGAAATGCCTCGATATTGTTCCGGGCATCTTCGAGAATCCTGATGAATTCTTTTTCCACCTTCTGCAGTGCATCATCAATCTCCTGCTGTGTTACCTGCAGATTGTTCAGAACGGCATGATCAAACTTTTCCGCATACGCAAACAGTGCCCTGTCTCCGTTTCTGCGGACCTCGGCAATAATTTCAGCCACAGTATCCGAAACATCTGCAGTTTCGGTGCTCCTGTCGAATATTTCCCCGTCCTTCAGTGTTCCTGTTTCATATATTTTTATCATAATTCTGCATCCCTGCCGCTTATCAAAGCATCCCTGATCTTCAGGATCTGTTCATTTTTAAACTGCCATCCTACTTTATTGGCAATCAGACGGGCACTGATGTCCACAACCGTATCCAGAACAACCAGGTTGTTTTCCTTCAGTGTCGTGCCGGTTTCCACAATGTCGCATATGACGTCCGCCATCTTCAGAATCGGCGCAAGCTCAATGGATCCGTGCAGTTTGATAATATCGATATCCCTGCCCATTTCTTCATAATATGCACGCGCAATATGCGGAAATTTCGTTGCCACTTTCAGAACTCTTTCGTGATCATCATAGAAATCCGGAAAACCGGAAATACACATCCGGCACTTCCCGATATTCAGATCAAGCAGTTCATAGACATCCGGCTGATATTCCAGAAGAATATCCTTTCCCGCGATGCCGATATCCGCCGTGCCGCGCTCCACGTAAATCCCGACATCGGTCGGCTTTACGCTGAAATAGCGCACGCCTGCTTCCTCATTTTCAAAAACAAGTTTCCTGCTTCTGCTGTCAAGTATCTCGGGACATTCATAGCCCGCCGCAGCCAGGATGTCATATACCTGTCTGCCCAGTCTGCCCTTGGGCAGTGCAATGTTGATCATATGCCTGCCTCTCTTTCCGCTTCCTCCATCGTTCTGACGGCACAGAAGCGCTTTTCCCTGACAGAGTTCTTCGCAGCGTCCCTGCGGACGGTCCGCACGGTGCTGCCCTTCTTTTCGTAAGCCTCAACAATGCGCGCCAGACGCACAAAATCACTGTCCTGCGTATAGGTAATCAGAATATCTGCGTCATACGGCCGCGACGGACTCAGACTGTTTTCCACTGCGTCCATATAAACCGCAAAACCGATTGCCGAGATATTCTTTCCCATTTTCTTCGGCAGCCTGTCATAGCGGCCGCCGGAAAGAACGGTAACCGGAACCGACGCAACAGCTCCCTGGAAGATCAGCCCGTTGTAATAATCCATTGAATTGATCAGGGTGAAGTCCAGATAAACATGGTCAATCACGCCGAATGCCTCAAGAATTTCGGCAATCCGGCGCAGATGCTCAAGCTCGCCTTTTTCCGCCTCACCGGTCAGCCTGGCCGCCTCATCAATTCCCTGCTTCAGCGGCTTATACAGACTGATCAGCGCCTTAAGCTTTCCGGCAGTGTCATTACTGATCTTCCCTGCCCGGCACAGCTTGGTAATCTCATCGGTATTCTTGTATGAAACAGCCTCGGACAGAGCGGGATAAAGGGATTCGGGAATCTGTTCCTCTTCATATACAGACTGCAGGAAGCCGACATCCGATACCCTGAGAACATAGGAGTCCGCAATGCACGCCAGCGCCCGGCAGGCAAGTGCAGTCACTTCCGCTTCTGCATATACATCGACATTTCCCAGACACTCGACGCCTGCCTGAGGAATTTCCCGGTAATGATGATCCTTTGCCCGGTAGACCATCTCATTGTAAAAAACCTTGTCGTCCTCACCTCTGTTGTTTTTGACTATGGACAGCGTAATGTCCGGCTTCAGAGCAAGCAGCGACCCGTCAAGGTCCGTAAAGGTTATGAGCTGGCCCGACTTCAGAAAGTCTTTGTTTCCGGCATACAGATCATATTCTTCAAACTTGCTGAGACGGAACCTGCGGTATCCGTATCCGGCAAACAGTTCGTTCAGTTTCTGCTTCAGCATTACAGCATCCCCTTCGTGGACGGAACTTTGCCCGAAAAACGCGGATCAAAGGACACCGCCTGGCGCATTGTCCGGCCGAGTGCCTTGAAGCATCCCTCTGCCGTGTGATGCGAATTCCTGCCCGCAATCTTCCGCATATGCAGCGTAATTCCGGCATTTACCGCAAACGCCTGCATAAACTCCTCAACAAGCTCGGCATCAAACGTGCCGATTTTTTCCGTCAGGAAAGGCACATCAAAATACAGTCCGCCCCTGCCCGAGATATCCACCGCACACATAATCAGCGCTTCATCCATCGGCAGGATGATATCCGCATACCTGCAGATTCCCTTCTTGTCCGCCAGTGCGCCGCGCACCGCCTGACCCAGAGCAATGCCGATATCCTCGGTGCTGTGATGATCATCAACACATGTATCTCCGATGCAGGTCAGTTCGAGTTCAATGCCGCTGTGCCTGGAAAACAGCGTGAGCATATGATCCAGGAAGCCGATTCCCGTATTGATTTTTGAAAGATCACCGTCACCGTCAAGATTCAGTTTCAGTGAAATATCAGTTTCAGCTGTTTTTCTGCTGATCTGCGCTGTTCTTTTCTTCATCCAGAACCTCCTTTACTGCATTTATCAGGAATTCCATGTCGGCCTGTGTGCCGACGGAAATGCGGTTGTAATTTCTGATGCGTTCATGATTGAAATGTCTGACCAGAATGCCTTTTTCTCTCAGCTTCCGGTAAAGCTCCGCACCATCGATGTCACTGCTTTGGGCGAACACGAAATTCGTCCGGCTGTCCGTCACTTCAAATCCAAGATCCTTCAGCTGCTGTTTTGTCCATTCTCTTGTTTCGGCGACCTTCCTGCAGCATTCATTGTAGTATTCAGGCTCCCGCAGTGCTTCAACGGCAGCCGTCTGACTGAGTCTGCTGATATTATACGGATTCATGGAATTGCGGATCCGTTCCATATCTGCGATGAGATCCCTGTCCCCGGCAGCGAAGCCGACCCTGGCCCCTGCCAGTGAGTGGCTCTTGGAAAAGGTGCGCGTCACAAGCAGATTGCGGTATCTGCTTATCAGCGGAACAACCGATTCCGATCCGAACCGGATGTACGCCTCATCCACCAGAACCACATGATCGGGATTCTCCTTCAGTATGCATTCAATTCTGTCCGGTGTCAGATACAGCCCTGTCGGTGCATTGGGATTGGCAATCAGTATCATTCTGCCGAGATGCGCATAATCGCTGACATCGACCGAAAAGTCATCCTTCAGCGGAATGGTCCTGTACGGCATATGATTCAGATCCGCATACACCTTGTAGAATCCGTAGGTCAGATCAGGGAATGCCAGCCCGTCATGGCCGAATGCCATAATCGCCAGATTGATGGCTTCATCCGATCCGCATGTCGATACAACGTTTTCCGGACTGATTCCCAGCGTACCGGCAAGTGTTTCATTCAGCAGGCGGTTCGTCGGATCTTCGTAAAGGCGCAGATCCTGCACAGCCTCTGCATTGATCGCTTCGATGACTTTTCTGCCCGGCGGATACGGGGATTCGTTGGTGTTGAGTTTTACAAATATTTTTTCGCGCGGCTGTTCTCCCGGAACATACGGTTCCAGAGTCCGGAATGCCGGATTCAGAAACTGTGACATAGAGCCTCCTCAGATAAGCATATTCAGAAAAATCTTAACATGATTCACTACTGTTGAAAATTGTTTCTATGAATGAAATATCTTTCACCGCAGGTGCCGCTGACGGCGTGGAAAAAGAAAAGTGCAGCCGTGCTGCACCTACTTCATGGACTTATGAATCCGTTCATTGTATTCGGCCGCTTTGATGCCGTTTTTGACATAGACTCTTGTCACCCTGGGACTGACCAGGCAGATAATCTCATACGGTATCGTCTCAAGATCGGCGGCCATCTGTTCCAGCGGAATGTGCGGTCCGAATATTTCAACAACCGTGTCTTCGGGCCTGTATTCAGGCAGTCTGATCATCGCCTGATCCATGCATACACGGCCGACTACCTCTGCATAGACACCGTCCGCATATACCTTTCTGCCCTGATTCTTTCTGATAAACCCGTCCGCATAGCCGACCGGAACCGTAGCGATCAGTTCATCTTCGGATGCTGTATAAGTTGCACCGTAGCCGATCGTCTCTCCGGCACCGACATGCTTCACCATGCCGATTCTTGTATAGAAGGCAAGCGGATATTTCAGATCCTTCTGAAAGGTGGAAATTCCGTAAAGCGATATTCCCAGACGGCATGCATTTGTCAGAGGATCTTTGAAATATACCGTCGCATCACTGTTGTCACAGTGAATCCATTCAAACGGATAATCAAGATACCTGACTGCCTCGGCAAACTTCAGATACTGTCTGTCCGTCATCTCACGGCTGGTATCCGCACACGCAAAATGGGTAAAGATTCCCGTCGGCACCGCACCGGCCTCCAGAAGGATATCAAGTGCCTCCTTCAGTTCGGCATTGTCCCTGAAGCCGATTCTGTTCATGCCGGTATCCACCTTCATCTGAACCTTGAGTCCCCGGCATCCTTTCGCCGCTGCGTCCTTTGCCCATTTCAGGGAATAGGCAGCCGCCGCAATATTGTTTTCAATCAGCAGCGGTATATCATCGGTCTGTGCCATTCCCAGAATCATGATTTCAGCCTGACACCCTTCATTTCTCAGCATAAGGCCTTCATCGGATGAAGAAACAGCAATCATTTCCGCACCCGCTTCCAGTACGGTCCGGCATACCTGTATATCGCCGCTTCCGTAGGCATCCGCCTTCAGAACGGCAATAATGCGTTTGCCGCAGATCGCACGGATCTTTCTGACATTGTCAGCTATATCATCAAGATTTACTTCCAACCAGGTCTGTCTGTACATAAATACTCTCTTTTCTAAAAATCAGTATATCACTGCTCGGGGAAGGTGAAGCTGAGATGATTGCCGGGAAGTCCCGGATTATGAAGCAGGGAATCCGCCCACGGACCGTAATTGGTGCCGGCAAATGTATCTTCCATATATTCATAATAAGGATCATTCAGAATCTCATCACAGTGTTCGGCGAGTACTGCCTGACTGTGATAGATAAAGAATCTTCCCATCAGATTCTTCACGCCTTCCGCAGTCTTTTCATCATAATTCTTCTGCTTCATCAGCTGATCAGCCAGACCGGAATACCACATAACATCCGCATCCTCTGCTTCATGCAGGCCGTACGGTTCTCCGTACTTTGCAAAGTCGATGGATTCCGCATGGTACTCCCCGCTGTTTCCCTCAATTTTCATAATACCGAAGTAATGCGGCCACATAATCGGCATCATACTGATGATCTCGCTGCATTCCCCGTATTTCAGAATTGTCTGGGAATGCTGATGACCGCTCAGGAACAGCCGCACGTCATTGGAAAGCAGAAGATCGCGCAGGTCTCTGTTGTTTACCAGATATTTGCTCATCCTGCCGTTTTCGTCGGGTGTAAGCAGGCTGCAGTGTGAAATAACAATCATCTTTTTATGAAGCTTCTTTCCTTCCTTCAGCCTGTCCTTCAGCCACTTCATGGTCTGATCGGTATACTTCGGAATGCCTCCCGATGAACTGTCATCCATTGCCAGAAGCCACACATCCTGAATCTCGGTCAGATAGCTCAGGGAATCAGGTGCCTCACTGCTGATATCAAACAGATCATAATAGCTTTCCCGGTACTGCTGTGCATCCGCCTGATCAAAATCATGGTTTCCGGGCACCATGACAATTCTGACGCCGCTGTCCCTGATTCTGCGCAGAATCTCCACCAGCGCTTCGGCATCACTCCGGCTTCCGCTGTTGGTATTGTCCCCTGCGATGATCAATGCATCCGGATGAAGATCTGTCACCTCATCCGCCAGTGTCTGCGCGATCTCCGTATTGAATTCCATCATCGGGATAATCGCAGATGAAACTTCTTTTTTTGCCGTGAAGTGCAGGTCGGCGGTTATGCAGAAAGTCACATCCGTGTTTTCCGCAGTCTCAGCCTCCGGTGCATTCTCTTTTTCCTGCACCGGCCGGGCACAGCCGGACAGCAGAAACAGCAGTGCCAGTCCGGAACTGATTACAGCGGATACTCGTACATCACAAATACGTGCCATCCCGTGTCCTCATAATATAATTCCGCTTCCCCGACACAGCGGAAACCGAATTTCTCATACAGCTTCTGCGCCCAGAGATTTCCTTTTACAATGTCCAGATGCAGGGCTCTGCCGCCGTGCGACTTCGCATATTCCGCCGCAAAGCTGCACATCTGCCTTCCGATTCCCCGCCCGCCGTATTCTTTTCTGACCGCGAGGATATGAATCTCATATGCTTCCCCCGGCTGCACCGGAATACTCCAGGGCACGAGGTCATAGCCTTCACTGACATGACTGTCCACTGCCATGGCAGAGATTATTTCATTTTCATCCGTACCCAGAAACATCGCTCCGGACGCAATTTTGTCCTTCAGCATGGCATGATCCGGATAGACTTTTTTTGTCCAGCCGGGGCCGTAGGGCAGAACCTTCTGGTCGTCGATTACTCTGTCATAAAAGCTGATCACTTCTTCAAAGTCTGATAATTCAGCCCTGCGGATCCTGAATGTCATACCGGTATCTCCTTTACAGAAAAGCACCCTGCGGGTGCTCTCATGTTACTTCTCGATTCTTTCCTTCAGCTCGGCGATTTCCTTCTCAAGGTTTTCAACCGCTGCTTTTTCCAGATAGATTCTTCTTTCGATGTCTTCCTTCAGAGTGTTCTTGAGCTCCAGAGTAAGACGGTACTGCAGATCATCCAGATTCTTCTTTGTGCTGTCAAGAAGCTTTGTCTTTTCATCAAGCTGGGCTCTGAAGCGGGCAACCGCACGCTCCTTCTTGGCATCCCAGAATGTCTCCTTGATTTTGGAGAATTCTTCCCAGAGCTTGTCATTGAGTTCTTTTCCGGAATATCCGGCAGCCTTCCATTTAACATCCAGGGACTTCATGGTATCTGTAACTGCCTTCGAGAAATCTGTTCCCTCAGCGATCTTTTTGGCTTCTTCGATCAGGGCCTTCTTTGCTTCGACGCTCTCGTTCCACTTGGCATTTCTTTCAGCGAAGAATGCGTTCTTCTTTTCATAGAACTGCTTGCGGATTCCGTTGAACTTTTCCCAGAGCTCGTCATCGGCGTCGCGTCCTGCGGAACCGGCAGCCTTCCAGTCATTGAACAGATTGTTGAGCTTGTCGCCGGCAGCCTTGAAGTTCTCTGTATTCTTCAGAATTTCCTCTGCCCTTTCGATCAGTTCCTTTTTTCTGACAGCGGAAGCGTCGCGGTTTGCATCACGGTTTGCGAAATAATCTCTTTCGCGTGCACGCATTGCATCTTCCATTTCTCTGAGTTTGCTGTAGATTTCCCTGTCGTTCTTCTCACCTGCGGAATCAAGGTCATTCAGTTCCTTGCGCAGATTTCTGAATCCTTCTCTTGCCTTCTTGAAGTTCGGCTCGTTTTCAAGTTCTTCAGCCTTCTTCAGAACTTCCAGCATAGCTGCCTTGTTCTTCTCTACAACTTCAAACTGCTCGGCAAAACGGCTTTCCGCCTTTTCGATGCGCTTGAGATATTCTGCTTCCCTGGGTGTTTCCCAGTCTGTCAGTGCATTCCATTCGCTGCGTACTGCTTCAAGTTCGGCCTTTGCTTCATCGGAAGGATCTTCGGAAGCGATCTCTGCACGTCTTGCCAGAGCTTTCTTCTGAATAATTTCATCTTCCATCACAGCCACAGCGTTTTCGTTTTTATCTGTGCCGTATTCCAGCGCTCCGCCTTCTTCAGCAGAGTGCTTCCAGGAAAACATGCAGTATTTTCCGTCCACTTCAATACCGTACCAGCGTCCGTGTCCGTCATCTGCGTCCTCCTGCGGCATTACCGCATTTCCGTCCGCATCCTTTGCGCCGTAAATAATCTCAACAACTTTTCCCCCGAAAGTGTTGTGCACTCTGGCCCTTGTCTTGGCTAACGGATCATTACTGTAAGGTTTCTCTGTCCAAATCATATTCTGTTCTCTCCCATAGTTGTGTATGCATGTACTGCAAAACAGTCGTACGTGGTTATTATATCATCATCTTCAGATATACAAGCGCCAATCTGACGGAATTTCAGCTAAATAATCACTGAAAATCCGGTTTGATCAGCCGTTTCCCGGGCCGTTTTCATGAAAACCGGCGCAAAGCCAGATGCCGCCTTTTCTTCCCGTATTACGCTGCACACCGGCCGTACGAAAGAAAAAAACTTCGCTGCACACTGAAAGCAGGACACTTCCCAGTGCCCTGCCGTCTGTTTTCAGTCTTCGCTGATTCCCCGGATGACTACGTTGGGAATATACTTTCCCAGGATTTTGCGGAATGACAGAATCTCTTCCAGTGTGCATGCATTCAGCCCCGGCTGAATAACATTCGCGCTGTCCGTGAACTGCTGCAGGCAGAACTTCTGTGCACCCTTCAGCCATTCACCGATTTTTTCCATGTCTTCTTCCGTATGGAATTCCCTGACGACCGTCGTCCGGAATTCACAGGGAATTTCCGAGGACATTATATAGTCAACAGACCTGCGGATCCGCTCTATGTCGAAGCTCTCCTCATTCAGGCCGACAGTAGCCGCATATTTCTCCGGACTGTTCTTGATATCCATGGCAACATAATCTATCATTCCCGTTTCACACAGCATAATAAGATCATCCGGACGGTATCCGTTGGTATCCAGTTTGATCAGGTATCCCATTTCCCTGATCTTTTCAATCAGATCCGGAAGTCCTTTATGAAGTGTCGGCTCGCCGCCCGAAATGCAGACGGCATCGAGAATGCCTGCTCTTTTTTCCAGAAAGGAAAGTATTTCCTGCGGATCATCATACTGATAATTATCCGGCAGGAATACAAGTTCCTTGTTTCTGCAGAACGGGCACTTGAAATTACAGCCGGCTGTGAATATTGTTGAAGCCACCTTTTCCGGATAATCAAGCAGTGATGTTTTCATCAGTCCGCCGATTCTGATCACGGAATCCTCTTCATCCCGGTCAAGGTATTCCCTGGAATTGCTGCAGATTTTTGCCAGCTGTTCTTCAAACTGATTCAGATCGGTTTCCGTCCCCAGTTTCTTTCTCAGATCATTTCTGAGGTCATACAGTCTGGTCATGATGTCAAATGCCTTCGGTGTCGTATACAGCCGCTTGATTCTTCTGTCCTTTTCATCGGTTCTCGACTGCACGTAACCTTCTTCGATCAGCTTCTGTATGCTCTTGGTGGTAGTTCCCTTATCCACATCAACCATGCGCGAAGCTTCCTGCATCGTGATGCCTTCGTTCTCATAAATAAAGAACAGAAACAGGACCTGTCCGCTGCCGATATCAAATTCAGCCAGTGACTTGTCAAAAAATTTCTGTACATTTCTGTTTAACACAGACAGATTAATCAGCAGGTTTCCTTCCGCCATAAACTGCTTCCTTCCCTGAATTTAAGCTCATTTTAATTTCTTTTGAGTGATTGTCAATAAACAGAAGATGCCTCCTGTGCCGCAGAACCGCCGGCGTTCAAATGAAAAACGGATGAAGACAAGTCCTCACCCGTTCAGAGCTTCTTCCGGTATCTGAATCGTTATATCGCCGTTGAAGCTGTTAAACCAGAGATTGATTTTTGTATCAGCGATTTTTGTGTCAAGCTCCAGATACTGCTGGATCTGCGGAATGCTGATTTCCACCGGTTCCTCGATCCACATCTTAAGCACAGCCGGTTCCGATGACTCTTTGTCAACATAAAGCTGTACCTGAAAGGTCTGTTCATCAAGTTTAACCGAAAACACATCACTGTTGTTTTCCGTGTCTTTTTCCGTCAGGATATCTGCCACCTGCATAACAACTTTTCCCGGCACTGTGCCCGTGACCAGATAGCAGTCCCTGTTTTCATCTTCCTTCTCGACACCGCCGACCCGGTAAGGGCATGCCCTTGTCTCTTCTTCAAGGACAAAGTCATCCTTGAATTCCGTAAGCACTTTGAAAATATGCAGGAATCCGATATTGTCACCGTTCTCCCCGACTTTGTTCTTCATCGTGGTTTTTGTCCATTGCGACCCGTTGCCGGCAACATAAAGTGTATTTTCTTCCTTTCCGCCCTGAAAATAGATTTCCGTTTCCGAATCAAGCGGATAGTCAAACAGCGTAAAACTGTAGCTGCCTTTGACATGAGCCAGTTTTTCCTTCGTCAGTGCCTGAATATTCATCAGAGCCGAAAGATCGGAGCTGAAGTTGAAAAGCGAGGTCTCCGACTCCAGTGTTCCTGTTGTTTCCAGATCAAAGTCCACCGATTCCGTCTCTGCCAGTACAGCAGACAGATTCAGAAGGACGCTGTTCAGTGTCGGTTTGAAAAGCGAGCAGCCGCTGCAGCCGCCCAGAAGCAGACATGCACAGATTACGGCGGTCAGTTTCTTAAAGTTCATTTGCAACCTCCTTCGGACAGCCCCTCTCTTCTTGTCCGCCACTATTTTACAATGAATAAAATATAAATAAAAGAACCGAACCTCCCGCCTGCAGCGGATGGGAGAATCCGGTTCTGTTTCTTATCTGTCGTCGATTTTTTTGTTCAGTTCGATAAAACGCTCAGCCAGAATTCCGAATGCCTCCGCACTCATCAGCTGGTCCTCGGCATGCGTCATAAGCAGATCCATGACTACGGTTTCGCCTGATGCGATTTTCTGCAGCAGTTCCGCATGCGCCTCATGTCCTTCGATAAATGCCTCCCGGCCTTCCCTGATCATGCCGGCAGCTTCGTCATAGTTGCCTTTGCACGCTTCATCAATCGCAGTGATATACAATGAACGGGCTGTACCGACAGAAGCGATAATCTTGAACGCGACAAGCTCCATTCCGTCCATGAATCTTATTCCTCGCCCATCAGCTTCATGGCTGTCCTGAGCACTTCATCACCTTTCATCATGCCGTATGTTCTTGTATCAATAGCCACTACCGGCTTGTCGGGGAACTGTTCCTTCAGTTTGCCGACAGCGTACTTTACCTGCGGACCCACCAGAATTACGTCAGCCAGCGGACCCTTGGTATCCTGTTCGGCAATCGCGCATGCCGTGATCTCGTAATCTTTTCCGAGCTTCTGCGCTTCCGCCTTCATCTTGTTAATCAGAATGCCCGTGGACATTCCGCCCACACAGAATAATACAATGTGCTTGTCTGCCATGATCAGTCGTCTCCTTTTCTGCACCTGCCCGTGCATTTTAATTTCTGTTTTTATAATTTTAGCATGATTGCAGGCATATGCTTTTTTTATTTATGCAAGTTTTGCCGGTCAGATCAGCCCCAGATATTCAAAAGCATGATACAGGCCGTCTTCGTCCACGTCATCCGTAATATAGTCCGCAGCTTCCTTAATCTCGGGACCGCCGTTGCCCATGGCCACATTGAATGCACAGCACTCAAACATGGAAAGATCAATTTTCGCATCACCGAACGAAACCGTATCCGCCGCCGATGCATTCAGATGCTTCAGAAGCACCTCAACGGCATGCTTTTTCGTAATTCCCCTCGGTCCAAGATCACCGAACAGCGCAAACTCTCCCCTGCCTCCCCAGGTATTTGCCTCAAGGTCCGGGAAATCCCGCTTCGAATCCAGATGATCCTGATAGGTCCGCAGAATAAAACTGATCTTGTTGACATCATTTCTGCTGAAGTCCCGGGTAAGAATCATGCCCCCGAGAAACGCGGACGCCGCTGCGTCAGCCGATGCCGGATCCGCCCCTTTGCCCTTTGCATAAAGCGCAACGGTACGGGGTCCCTGCTGCGCCATCAGGTCATTCATATACATCCCGCTGTTGCTTTCCAGATAGAATCCGATATTTCTTGCCGTGCACCATTCGGCAATCCTTGAACACTGCTGTTCCGTAAGCGACTGATGCATCACAACCCGGCCCCGGTCCTCCACATATGCACCGTTGCCGCCGATCATTCCGTCAAATTCCAGAGTCCAGTTCTTCTGTTCAATTTCAGCTTTGGAACAGCCCGTGCAGATATAAACCAGATGCCCGGCTGCCCGCGCTTTTTCAACCGCCTTCCCGGCGCTTTCCGGCATTTTTCCTTCATAGTTGATCAGTGTTCCGTCCACATCCAAAAATACGATTTTCCTGTCTGCCATGATTTCCTGTATCCGCCTCCCGTTGTTTCAAGCCGTGCTCATTCCAGATAAAGATCCCTGAGCATTGCAATGCCGGCTTCATCGATGCCGAATTCATCATACATATATTTTTCGATTCCGCCGCAGTTTCTGATCTCGTCGAAAACCACCTGTGCACTTACCGGACTGACACCGTTGAAACCCGTCACAAAACCCGCACATTCAGGATGTTCAAGAAGAAGTCCGGAAAATCTGGCAAGATCTTTGTCCACCAGGCTGCTGCGGTATTCATTTGTCAGAAGATAATCTTTCATCGCATCCTCCTCGGAAACACCGAGCATCATCAGGATCAGGATCGCAGCCGTTCCGGTTCTGTCTTTTCCCGCAGAACAGTGAAACAGAACAGGCGTTCCGCTCTCCCTGATGACGTCAAACATCTCCCGGAAGACTGCATTGTCATGCATCAGACCTGCATATACCGCATCCATCGCATGGACTGCCCTCTGCGGATGTTCACGGATCATTTTTGCAAACAGCTGCTCCAGACCCTCCGGAGAAACATCCTCCTTCATGTCAGACCACGGTGTTGTGCTGAGTGCGGATTTCTGCACATACCGGCATCCTTCAATCTCCGGATCAGGCTGATATGCCGCCTCTGCATCACTCCTGAAATCAAAAATATATTTCAGTCCCAGTTCCGATACTGCCTGAAGCTCCCCGGCATTCATACTGCCGATGGCCGCACTGCGGTAGAACTGTCCGTATTTTACGGTTCTTCCGTCTTTTGTCCGGTATCCTCCGAGATCCCGCATATTCATTTCCCTTCGGAAATGCTGATTCAAATCCATGCTGTTCATATATGACCCGCTCCTTTCATGAAACTGATAATCATACTGCCTGTTCCAGATACATATTCTTCAGAACCCTGCGCTTTTCATCATTCAGTCCGTAAGCTTTTTCAAGATACGCCTGTGCGCCTCCGGCACTGTCAATGATGTCCGCAGTCATTTCCGCATACGGCAGATCTTCTTCATTCACCTCTTCCGTCCCCGGATGATCCGGGCATTCACTTCTGTCCTTCATCAGATATTCATCCGCTGCATCTTTCATGCTCACTCCTAGAGCCAGCAATATCAGCACAGCCGCAAGTCCGCTCCTGTCCCTTCCCGCGGCACAGTGAAACAGAACAGGCGCACAGTCTGTCTGAATCTCCTCCAGCAGGATGCCGAAAGCATGACACCCGCAGAGCATATTCAGATATGTCAGCTTCATCCCGCTCCGGTATTCCTGCTTTCCGCGTGTCAGCCATTCAATTTCCGACCTCAGGAAAGCAGAAGACAGTTCCGCATCATTTCCGGACTCTTCATCCGGTTCGCCGATCATCCGGAATACTGCGCCTTCAATCACGGGATCCGGCTCATTCATAATTTCATATCTGCTCCGAAGATCAAAAACCGTTTTCAGTCCGAGTGATCTGACAGCTTCCAGTTCATCTTCATTCAGACGTGACAGGGCGCAGCTGCGGTAAAGAACACCGGATTTCACTCTTCTTCCGTCCGCCGTTTGGATGCCGCCCAGATCCCTGACACCGCTGTTTCTCCGGAATGCCTGCTTCATCATGTTTCTGTCCATGCTTTCAGTATACAGGACAAATGATGCAGGTTTCCCTGCATCACTGCCTACAGATCACTGAGGTCTTCACCGTTGGAAGCGATGACTTTTTTGTACCAGTAGAAAGAGTCTTTTCTGGAACGCGCCATAGAGCCCTTTCCTTCATCATCCATATCGACATAGATGAAGCCGTACCGTTTTCTCATCTCTCCTGTTCCCGCAGAAACAACGTCTATGCATCCCCAGGTCGTGTAGCCGATCAGATCAACGCCGTTTTCAATTGCTTTTTTCATTGCCTCGATATGAACCCTGTAGTAGTCGATTCTGAACGGGTCATGAATGGATCCGTCCTCCTCAACCTTGTCATAGGCACCGAGGCCGTTTTCGACAACCATCAGAGGTTTGTGATACCTGTCATAAATCATTTCAAGATAGTACTGCAGACCGTCCGCATCGGTTGCCCATCCCCAGTCGCTGTACTTCAGATACTCGTTTCTCGCACCGGAGGAGAAGTTTCCGCCTACTCTGTCCCTGACCTGATGCGTTGTTACAAGCTGTGACATGTAGTAAGAGAATGTGTACATGTCAACCGTGCCCTTCTTCAGGTCTTCAAGATCTTCCGGCGTGCAGTCCAGCTTCACATGATGTTCATTCCACAGCCGCTTTGCATAAGAGCCGTATTCACCTCTGCACTGTACGTCACCGCAGTAGAAGATATTCTTTTCCCACTCATGACGGTTCAGGAGAATATCCTTCGGATCACATGTCGCAGGATACCAGGTAATGCCGCAGATCATGCAGCCGATCATATTTTCCGGATCGATCTCATGTCCGATCTGCACTGCCCTGGCACTGGCCACGAACTGATAATGAAGCTGCTGATAGGCATTTTCATATGCCTGATCCGTCAGACCCTGCATCATGCCGAGGAACTGTATCGTATTGTTGATCTCATTGAAGGTCAGCCATCTCTTTACCAGACCTTTGTATTCCGTAAAGCACGTTCTGGCAAAACGGACATATTTGTCAATGATGGAACGGCTGGACCATCCGCCTTCATGTTCCTCCAGATACAGAGGCGTATCAAAATGCCAGATTGTCACAAGCGGTTCGATCCCCTTGTCGTTCAGCTCACGGAAAACACTTCTGTAGAATTCCACGCCCTCCCTGTTGGGTTCTGTCTCATTGCCCGTCGGATACAGACGGCTCCAGGAAATTGACATGCGGAACTGTCTGAATCCCATCTCAGCCATCAGGGCAATATCTTCCTTATAATGATGATATCCGTCCACTGCATTGTGATTGGGATAATGATACTCCGGCAGGACTGCATACCTTGCGCCTTCAGGAAGCTTCTGTCCTCTTTTCAGCGTTCCGTGCTTCCCGTCTTTGTCAATATAAGTAATCAGACGCGGTGTATTAACGGTTCCGCCGGTCGTCACATCGGTCATCGCAGGTCCGCGTCCACCGAGATTCCAGCCGCCTTCCCACTGATTTGCGGCCACTGCGCCGCCCCACAGAAAATTCTTCGGAAATGACATTGTTTATTCTCCTTTATCAATTGTTTGAAGATGCACCGGACTGTTTCCGTCCGGGTACAGTAATCTGTACTTATTATATATCAGACAAATGTCAGTTCCGTCCCCCGTACAGCACTGTTTATCATTTCTTCATATATATTTCGGTACCGAAACATATTGACACATACGGATTAATCATTTATATTTATTTCGGTACCAAAATTAATGAAAGGAGAACACAGATATAGAGAAGACACTTGACGAGATGCTGTTTGAACAATTCAGACAGGTCAGAAAATCCATGCACGGCATGGGCGGAAGAAGACATCACCCGATGCACCGCGGCATGCACTGCGCAGTACCCGAAGGACCCGGAATGTCCCCGGAAAACAGAATGCCTTTCCCCGGACCGGAAGGACCGATGCGCCCGCACAGAAGACTTCCGCGGGAACGCATTCTGACACTGATCAGCGAAGCCGGTGAGGCAGGCCTTCATCAGAAGGAACTTGTTGCCCGGCTCGGAATCAATCCCTCTTCCGTTTCCGAACTTACGGACAAGCTTGAAACAGACGGGTATATCACGCGGAATGCAGATCCCGCCGACAAACGTGCCACACTGATCACGCTGACGGAAAAAGGCAGAGCGCGTGCCTTTGAAGTCGCTGACGAAAGAGCGGAAATGCTGCAGAACATGTTCAAAAATCTCACCGCAGAAGAAAAGCAGACACTGCTCGTTCTTCTCAGCAAACTGACAGCCGGTCAGCAGAACTGATCAGAGAATCCCAGACATTAAAGAGCTCCTGCCGGAGCTCTTTTTGTGGACTTTCACTACATCTGAAGATATATTAATTCTTACCAAAGAACGCCGTAAAGCCCCTTGCTTCAGTAATGGGGATATAAGGCGGGTATCGTACCTGTATCAGATGAAGCAATTGAATTAGATAGCTATGTGCTGTATAATGTATTTATGGAATACAAATCAAATCATAATGT
>JAILGV010000025.1 GCA_024696355.1 Solobacterium sp. | reverse complement strand
CGCAAGATCCGCCGTCAGTCCCTCCTGATACAGGTCTTTTGCCTGACTGTCACGGTCGCTGTATACCGTATAAACATTCCTGTCCTTCAGTCTTTCCTTCAGCTTCTCATATACCCCGTTCAGATCCGGATCATCCAGCAGGATAATCACATCTGTCTTCTCTTTCAGCACCTCTTCAAACAGATCTGTCTGATCGATTCCCGTAACCTCACTGCTCTTTTCATGCACGATCCGCATGGTTCCGAACATCTGATGCTTCTGTTTGTAAAGCGCACTGTATACATCCTCGATGCTCATCATGTGCAGCTTCGGAATATCACTGATGACTGCGGTAATCCTCTGCTGATAAAGTGCATGGTCCTCCGGACTGATCATTCCTTTTTCAAGCAGTTCGTCAGCCTGTCTGTCCCTGATATAAAATGCTCCTCTGGAATAAAGAGCATTGTACTCTTTATAAAGATAGAAAATATAAATTGTATCCTTTGTATAACGGAACCGGTAATATGCACCGTTTTCCCTCGTCTCTTCGCACAGTCTCAGATATGACATACAATGCCTTCCCGCGGCAGAAATGTGCCGCAAATTTTCTGTATCAATTGTGCACCGGCACACCCCTGCCTTCAGGCACGGGTGTGTCACTGCAGTCCATACTGCTCTTTCATTTCCGGGCGGATCTCATTTCCTCCGATGAATTCCGCTGCCTTTTCACGCAGCTGATCGGCTGAATAATGCCCGAATGCGGTTATTACATACTTTTTTGCGCTCCGGTTCCAGTTTCCGGTCAGGATCACGCCGGTTTCCGGGAAGTAATCCACCGCGCCTTCGATCAGATTTTCAAGTTCCATCGTCTGCCTGTCGATGATTGCAAGCCATCTGCTTTTTCCGGACGCCTGCAGATAGAGGTCATCGCCATCGGCCAGCAGTTCGTAATTCAGAGAGTCATCAGCGTCAGTGCCGAGCTTCGCCGCACCTGTCTCTGTTACGGCCTGCAGACCGCCTGTATCCGCATCTGCAGGACTATAGCGGAACAGATTCCCTGTGCTGTACAGAACATAGAGGTCATCCCCCTCAAAGAAAATCCCCGAAGGGAACCGTCCGTCTGTCGGAATCTCGAACAGCGCGTCTCCCCCGGCAGTGAAAACGCAGACAGCCGTACTTGTTCCCAACACATACCGGCTGCCGTCGTCTGACCAGGCAAAATATTTTTTTGTCCGGATGCTCTCCTGTATGGGATATGCTTCCGCCTTCTGCAGATCGATCATAAAGAGCGTCATGTTATCCGGCGAAGCTGCGGCTGCCCTTGTACCGTCGGGACTTACATTGATCTTTGATCCCGGCGCAGGAGAACCTGCTGCCTGCTCCCGCACATGCAGTGTAATTTTTGTTTCTGTCTTTTCACTCAGCGAAAACGAGACAACAGATGAAGAATCTTTCTCCAGCCGGTACAGTCTGTCGCCGGCTGATGCCGTGAACGCGCCGCTGAGGGGAATCATTTCATATTCACCGTTTTCAGGATTGATCAGGAAACAGCTGAATTTACCGTCATCGCTGTATCCGCAGACACAGAACATCTGCACTTCTCTGATCACAGACGCAAACCCTCTCAGAAAATGATATCCTTCCAGCCTGCGTGTCCACAGAAGATTCCCGGATGCCGTATCATAGCTGTAAAACTCCATTTCATTTGTATCTGAGCGAAGTATCTCATACCGGCCGCACTGCCACATCCCCGCAGGCTTGTCGCTGATGCCTTCAACCCCGCAGGCAATACCGTCGCGGTCATATACACTTCGGAACCTGATCACCGCAGTTCCGTTTTCACTCAGACAGTAGTAAGCCAGGCCCTCGTCATTTTTCATGTAAACCACTTTCTCCAGCGTATACGGTGCGGAGGTGGTGATAAAATGCGGCGACTGGGTATGCGCAGCAGCAGGGTCCTGCACACCATTGTATCGAAGATAAGCACTGTCGCCGTTTCGAAGAAGCATCAGCATTTCCGAATACTCCATGATACTGATCACGGAATCTGTAAATTCATTGCTGCTCAGGATTGTCCCGTCCTCAGCGTCAAGAAGCCACGCCATGTTGGAGACGGCACACCCGATCGTCCGGACCGGTTCGCTCATCGTGCCGGACTGACAGTCGATCGCGCGGATCTGTCCGCGGTTCACCCATGGCGCATGCCAGGAAAGATCCGTTTCCCAGAGCCTGCTTTTACCGCTGATCGAGTAACAGACTGCCCGGGATGAGGACGGCAGCAGATTGGCTCCCTGTCCTTCCAGACCCGGAACCGCCATGAGGCTGCTGCCTTCCCAGATCTCGTTCCCCAGGATCACGCAGATGCTGTCACTGTCTGCGAAACAGTAATCCTCAAATCTTGGCATCCCGGTCCAAAACAGGGCCGCTTTTTCGTCATTAAGTGGTAATGCCGCAAGAATGATCTCTTCTCTGTCCGAACGGTCATCCAGATATGCCGCAGCGATGCAGGTCTGATCTTCTGACCAGAGGATCTTCTGCCATGCACTGACGGGTTCACCCGGTGCGGTTTCTTCCCCGGGAACTGCTCCTTCTGTCAAAATATCGGCGCAGAGCGTCTTTATCGTACTGCCCGTGGCAAGATCCAGGATTTCAATCTGATCATTCATCCCGTCGATCGCCAGCATAGTTCCGTCAGGTGAAAGGGCTGCTGCCACCGGCAGGAGCGTATCCTCCGAAACCAGACCGGACATATTTGCCATATTGCGCATGAGAACACCTGCGATCTCAGGATCGGAGGTTTCGCCGCTGCCGCTCTGCCAGAGATCCTTTTTCCATGCCGTCGTTCCCTGTTTCCAATCAATAAGATAAACGGAAAATCCGTCGCATACGATCATCTTGTCATCTGCCGCAGGAAGCAGGAACATGCGCCCGATATAAGCGTCTTCAAATTTCTGCGAGAATATGAGTTCCTGTGCGGAAATGTCAAACACAGAAGCTGTTCCGGACGCATCGAGAAGGAAAACTGCGCTGCTGCTCTTTTGAACGGCAAAATCCAGAATTGTGCTTCCGGCCTCATATTTGCCGTCCGGAAACCTGCCGGTGCTCATCCCTTCCGGCGTATAGGCGTGGATCGACTGGCTGAGCGCGCGGATTGCCTGCGGAACAAGCGGCCGCTCTTCCCCGGGATCACCGAGGGCCGCGGACGCCAGCTGTGCTGAACCGATTCCGTCGTGATTGATCTCAAATAATGTTTCCGATGCATGTGAAAGATAAACTGACTGGTTGATCTGCGCCCGGCGGAGATTTTCCTGTGAAATATTGTAATTCCTGCGGATTTCAGC
>JAILGV010000019.1 GCA_024696355.1 Solobacterium sp. | reverse complement strand
CTGGTAGCTCGTCGGGCCCATAACCCGGAGGTCGTTGGTTCAAATCCTTCCCTCGCAACCATGGTCCTGTAGCTCAGTAGGTAGAGCACAGCACTGAAAATGCTGGTGTCGGCAGTTCAATTCTGCCTGGGACCACCATCTTGAAAAAATGCTCCGGAAACGGAGCTTTTTCTTTACTGCCTGAACATTATATTTTCCTTGTAAAACTCGGAATTCATGGAAAACTGGGTGTCGAGATAGTTTCTTCCCTTCAGTTCCAGAAGTGTGGGCGTATCCGAGTACAGATCAGTTCCCAGGCCCAGCCTGTCCCCTTCAATCTCTGCCCCGAGTGCGCTGAGCGCTGTCGGAAACATATCGATCGTCGCATATTTCCGCTTCTTCAGCGGTTCTTTTTTTTCTGAATTGATGACTGCAGTATATGTTTTTCTCTCATAGTTTTCCGGCATATCTTCAAAATACGCACTGTCCATGCACAGATGATCACCGCAGATCACAATCACGGTATCCGCTCCCCACGGCTGACTTTTCACCCAGTCACAGAACTCACTGATCCGGGCCGACGAACATGCAATGACGTTGGAATACTGGTCCTGATAAAGATCCGGACACTCCGGGCATAGATAACCGTCGGTAAAATGCGTGTCTACGGTCAGAAGCGTAAGGTTGAACGGTTTATCCCTGCCGGCCAGCATCTGCGCCTTGTCCTTTGCAAATTCAAAAAGTCTGCTGTCTTCATAACCCCACCACACAAAATAATCAGGCGGGATCAGTCCTGTTCTCCTGGCCTGATAATAATCGTCGATTTCGTAGCTGCCGTGCTCTCTGAAAAACTGGGTGCGGTTGCCGAAAGCCGCATCGCTGCCGAGCATAAAGACGTTGGTGTATCCTTCTTTTTCAAGAATATCGCCGATGGCATACGCACCGGGCAGAAAACTGTTTACGGTTCCCCTTTTGTTGGAAAGACCGTGATCAATCCGCAGCGGAATCCCGCATGTCTGCGCAACGATCCCGGCGATCGTCCATGTGCAGTTGTTCAGTGCATAAGCTCCGTTAAGCTGCTCTTCCTGTCCGTTGAAACAGTCATTTTTCAGGGCAAGGTCCGTCAGCTCGCTGACTGCATTAAATGATTTTCCTCCGCCCGCATTTTCGTCCGCCGTGCTGATTTCCAGCGATTCAGCGAAAATATAGATCAGATTCTTTTTCTTTTCCGGAAAAATTATTTTTGTTTCCGAAGGATCACTGTAGTAAAGATTGAATACTTCGGAATCATAATTCGTATTAATCAGGTAATCGCAGACCTTGTAATTCCACCAGAAACTTTCCGCATCCGTGAAGATAAAGACAAGTGATGCCAGCACGGCCGCCCATCTGATGATAAATGCCGTCAGAAAAATCCCGTGTGCGGATTCTCTGTGCCTGCGGATCAGTTTCAGGATGATCACCGTAAAAATCCACACACCCGCTGCGGCAAGCAGAGAAAAGCGCAGCACAGGTCCGTAAAGACCCGAAAACTGGCTCCACCTGGCCCCTTCAAGATTTGCATTCAGATGAAAGACCAGCTGGTCAACGGACACGCCTTTAAAAGAAGTCTTCAGGTAACTGTAGGCAATCCTGACAGCGGCAGAAACCGTCATGATCAATGCGGCGGCTGCCTGCCTGCACCCGAATGCCCAGGATGAACCGCTCAGAATCCGGCTGATGTTCTTTTCCGCAGAACTGCCGTCAGCCCACAGAAGGATGATCAGCAGTGCGGCACTCAGAAACAGCAGGCTGTGCACACCGTGCGTAATCCTTCCGCGCATCTGTACCTGTTCGAGCCATGCAGGACTGATTTTAATCGTATACTCTCTTTCAAACAGATCATCCGCCCGGCTCATTTCGCTGCCGTCGTCATTTGTATTCCATGCAAGGGCATCGATCAGTCTGCCGCCTGCAGGGTCATAAACAGCCAGATTCAGGCCGTTTCTGCCCGGACTGCAGTCTTTCCCGTCAATCAGGATTGACGATGTATTTCCGCTGTAAACGCCTCCTGAGGTTACATCAATGACGTGGCCGTCAATTTCAGCTGAGACAGCAAGTATTTCACGGGAGTTTTTTGAATACACTTCATCACCGTACACCCACGCCGCATAGGAAGTGTTTTTCGGAAAATCTCCCGGCGAAGACGGCAGCCCGGCTTCCGCGAATGCTTTCTGCATTTCCCCGGTCCATCCCGATCTGCTGTCCCCCTTTACAGAAAAGACAAGAAGATAGCCCCGGCTTCCGTATTCGCTGACAGCTTCGGCAGGACTCATTTCCCTGAAATAGGGACGGTCCTTAAACTCATAGGAAACATCGGTATAGGCCGACAGAGAAACGGCGTTTGTATACCCTGCATAGAAAAAACCGGTATACTGATATGCCGATATTCTTTCACTGCCGCTGACAACGGATGCCGTATCATCATCCGCAATGACGCGCGGCACGCTCAGAACTGCGCACGGTTCCCCGGAAGGAACGCTGCCGGGTTCGGAAACAATCGTTTTACCGCCGAAATGCCCCTCGGCAAGAGTTACATGCTCCGAACTGCCGTATTCCAGGTTTGATTCTGAAACAAAAAACCTGACGGTGTTCTGCTCCGGCAGGAATGAAAATATTACCAGCAGTGCTGCTGTGATCAGAAAAAACAGATCAGATTTTCCGGGCTTTCTGATTCTCATGGTTAAACATTATACCCGCAGGTTTCAGAAAACAACCGAATTATATTTAAGATGCATCATTTTACCCAGTGCAGCAGCTCAATCTGACTGTGCAGGACAAGATCCGTATCAAGCGGCGTCACCGAAACATAGCCCTCCTCTACGGCTCTTACGTCTCCGTCATCCAGTGAATCATCGGTATCGACCGGTACCGTCATCTGCGGACAGTGCAGTCTGATTTTCCCGTTTTCCTCTGTTACGTCCAGACGTCTTCCGTAATTGCGCATCCGGTCAAATCTTGTCACTTTGATTCCCCTGATCTCCTCTTCCCTGAGTTCGGGAATATTGATATTGAGGACATAGTTTTTCGCAGACGGATCATTGATATATCTTTCCATCAGGATTTCCGTAATCTTCGCGCTGTATTCATAGCCGAAGGACGCCCCTGCCAGAGACACCGCGATACTCGGAATGCCCAGAACAATCCCTTCCGAAGCAGCTCCGACAGTACCGGAATAAACACAGTCCGTACTGTAATTCGGTCCTTCGTTGATTCCTGAAATCACAAGATCAGGCACAGCATCCATCAGACCGTTGACGGCACAGTAAACACAGTCCGCCGGCATGCCGTCCAGAGACCAGGCTCCCTTCGCTCCGGGAAACTCCTCCCGGACTGCCGTCAGATCTTTCAGAAAATATGTGACCGCATGCGAACAGCCGCTCCGCTGTCTGTCAGGTGCGCATACGTAAACATCATGTTTTTCCATCAGCCTGGCTGCCAGGCATCTCAGACCCTCCGCCTGAATGCCGTCATCATTGGAAATCAGTATTTTCATATCGTGTCTTCTCTCCCGATGGGCTCATTCTATCATGTTTCATGGTAAAATGAGCCTGTTTATGAGGTGACGGTAACATATGCTGAAACAGAACCTGCATACCCACAGTATCTACTGCGACGGAAAAGACACACCCGCGGAAACGGCAGAGACGGCAGCCGCAGTCGGATTTTCAGTTCTCGGCTTTTCGGGACACGGTACCGCATTCTGTGATACAGCATCCATGTCAGAGAAGAACACTCAACTGTATATCAGCGAAGTCCGCCGGCTGAAGGAGGAATACCGCGGCAGAATGGAGATATTTCTCGGTGTTGAGGAAGATATCATACAGCGCATTCCTGACAGATCTCCGTATGACTTTGTGATCGGAAGCTGTCATTTTATCAGAAAGAACGGTCAGATCTGGCCTCTGGATTACAGCCGTGAAGTATTTGTCCAGATACTTGAAGCTTTTGACAATGATTTCATCATGCTTGCCGAGGCATACTACAGCAGTGTCAGGTCCATGAAGGACTTCGCGGAAATTGACTTTATCGGCCATCTTGATCTTCTGACCAAATACAACGAAGACGAGTCTTTTGTCAGATTTGACGATCCCGCATATGTCAGATGTGCATGCGATACCATAGACGCCCTGCAGAACATCCCTTTTGAAGTCAATACGGGTGCCATCGCCAGAGGATACCGGCGGACTCCGTATCCGTATGCCAATCTGCTGAAATACATGCAGGAAAAAGGTGTGAGAATTCTCCTGAACAGTGACTGCCACGACCGCACAAAGCTTGAATGCGCCTTTCCGGAGACACTCAGCCTGATCAGAAAATGCGGTTTCCGCTCCATGCTGAAAATGACGGATCACGGCTTTGAAGAAGCCGATCTGGGGGAATTTCTGGATGCGTATAACCTTTGAATCAATCCTTGATTGATTTACATTTTAAGGGTATGATTTATTAGCAGTCGGGGACATGGCGGAACTGGTAGACGCATCGGACTTAAAATCCGGTGGTAGCGATACCGTACGGGTTCGATTCCCGTTGTCCCCACCATATGCTGAAAAAAGGCTTATTTAAGCCTTTTTTCTTATCTGTGGTCAACTTGTGGTCAACTTTTACATAATAATCACAAAAAATCGCTCTTCCTTATATAATATTAGACACAAAAAAAAGACCGTGCTTAAGCACGGTCCGGAAGACTGCAAATCGCATTCGATCACTCATTTGTGATCTCTTTTTGATAATTATCGGAGCTGATCTTAAGAATCGTACCAAGGAACGTGTCGAATGCTGTCAGGATCGCAACCAGTACGGATGCATCGTAACCCAGCGCACCGGCTACCGATGTAATGAAAGCACACAGAGGCACAATCAGCAGTGCCACGATCTTAAGCACATCATAGACTTCATTAGACATTCTCATAATCCTACCTCCTACCTGTGATGTTCGATAATGTTGTTTTGCAGTTCGTTCCTGGCATCCTTCAACTTCTCAATTCCATTCCCGTCAATCATATGGTTGGTGATGGCATTGAGGCTCTTGAGGATAAGCTGATCGGTCTTCCTCCGCTCCGTACCGGCTTCCTCGAGATTGCCGATTCTGCGCTCGTGGTCGTCTATACGGGCAAAAGGTTTTCTAATAATTACGTAGCATCCGTAGATTGTGGCTATAGCTGCGCAAATCGTCACGATGTCGGAAGGATGCAAGATTAACTTATCCATTGTCAGCCAGCTCCTTAATCTGTTGTAGTTTCTGTTTCAATTTTGCGTTTTCGATTTTGAGATCTGTGTTCTCCTGGAGGAGCTCCGCATTGCGCTCCTGTGCCTTGCGGAGAGCATCACTGTCTGTATCCGCCGGAACTTCTTCTTCATGTTTAGCATCCCCCATGTCATAGAAAAGGAC
>JAILGV010000003.1 GCA_024696355.1 Solobacterium sp. | reverse complement strand
TCCGTCTTTGTTGAAAGATCCCTGAAGCTTGTAATCTCCGAAGCATGCTCATCGACACTGACATACGCAAGTTCATTTTTCATTTCAAATTCAGCCATAATTATCTTTTCTCCTGTCAACTGATTTGATTATAACATTATGTTCCCTCTGAAAATCAAAAACAGATGATCCGCAGCTGCCGCAGAATGACAGATATCCCGGCAGTGATTTCCGGCATATGAAAAAGCCGCAGCGCGCATGATCACATGCACCCGGCGGCTCTTCCGTTTGCTTTGTTTATTACCAGGCCGGCTGATTCGCTTCCATATCCGGATCTATGCTGGGATAGATTTTTCCCTCGGGAGCGAAATAATCTGTCTTCAGGATATTCCTGGACACTTCCTTCTCCTTCAGGTAATAGCTGATCTGCTCAAGTGCAGTATCCAGATCATAGTTCTGATCATATCTCTGCAGATAATTCTTTGACAGCACATAGTACCAGTCAGCTGTCTTCCAGTTGTCCCATTCACTGAAATAGAATCCCCTGTATGTATCGTCCGCCAGATCCCTGCCCAGAATCGTCTTCATATCAATCTTGAAATTCCACATGTTGGCGACAGTCGGAATCATATCCAGAGCAGTTCCGACTTTTTTGTACACTGCCGGTTCAGCCGCACTGTTGTAGAAATACAGATCCGTGTAGGATTCTTCCTCAGTATACTCTCTTCCCATTTCCTCCCAGATCGTACTTTCCTGATACAGGCTGAGGCTTTTGACCAGATGATCTCCGAAGAATACAAATACAACATCATCAAGTTTTCCGGCATCCTCAAGAATCTGCACAAATTCGCCGAGGCACCTGTCCAGATCCATGTTCTTTGCAAAATAAGAAACATATTCATCCGACAGGTCCGGATATTTTTCCCTGATCTTCTTCACATCTTCTTCCGACACGCCGACGCTGTCCAGAGTATACGGCTGATGGCCGCTGTATGTGATCCAGTATGCCATCCACGGTCCCTCTTCTTCGGCAAGGATCCATTTCATGACATTCATTGTTGTTGTATCATCACTGGTATCGCCGATGCCGAGTGCAGTACAGTCGAAGTACTCATCATAACCGAATGTCTTCATAATCACGCTGCGGTTATAGTATTCGCCGTAATTGTTATGATATGCGGTTGTATGATACCCGGCGTCGTTGAACAGATTGGGAAGCGTCGTCGGGAACGTGTTGTACGGATATGTGTAGCAGACCGCATGCCCTTCACTGTCGGGAATCAGGGATGTATTCGCCAGAAATTCCGTATCACTGGTTGAGCCGGGCAGTGCCGGTGTATTGAAGTCGTCAAAACGGATGCTTTCGCTGTACATCTTATAGATTGTCGGCATCAGTTCTTCATCAAGACAGATATGGTTATAGGATTCGGCCTGTACGAAGAAGACATTCTTCCCTTCAAAAATCCCCGTCAGTTCATTGGATGTCTGTTCCGGCCTTCCTTCCAGAAATTCGGCAATCATCGCTCTGTCATCCACCGTCACGGTCTCATTTGACACAAAGGACTTAAAGTCCCTGATCCCGAACGTCAGTATTCCGAAGCGCTCAACAAACTGATTGACATTAGGAATCCTGCTGTAAACATAGTAATCCGTCTGTGTTTCGGCAACGCCCTCTTCTTCCTTTGTCGCTTCCAGCTTATTCATCACCGCTCTGTAGTTTGCGACGATCGGAATCAGCAGAAGCAGACTGAGAACTTTCACCGGCAGACGGTATCCCAGGGCAAATGCCTTTTTCTGGAATGTGAAGAACAGAATGATAAAGATGATTGTCATCACGGCAAACAATGCCATTGCGGCAATATCCCCTGCCCTCAGAAACTCCGCAGCGCTGTCCTTGACACCCCAGACCTCACCAAGCAGGTCCTGCACGGTAAAGAAGCGGTAATAGGAATGAAATGCCCTGTTGTAGCACGACTGGGTTACCAGGTAAATGATGAATATTTCGCCGTACACAAGCATGACGTACCTGTTCACGGAAGCGCCGAACAGCAGAATGATTAACAGAGCACCGAGAATAAATGCAGTGAAAAAATGTGCGGAATAAACAGTGGTAACCGAATATTGATTCCTGATAAAAAGGAAATATACAAAATTACAGATAAAATACAAAAGTTCAATCAGCACATATAAGATAATGCGTGCGCTTCGGCGCATTCTTTTCTTCTTTTTTGCCATAAAAACACCCCGGTAAGTGAAAACTTAAAACAAAGTGATTATACCATACAACGGATAGAATACACCTTGTGCTATAATAACGGAAGCACTCACAGTGCTTGTTTTAACGATACTTAAATCAAATGACAAAAAGAAGAAAAAAGAAGAAACTGAAACTTAATGCCGGAATACGGCGTTTCTTAAGAAAAACCCTGCTTACAATTGTCGCCGTCATGGTTCCGGTGATGATTTCAGGTTATATTGCACTGCGCCTGCTTCTGAAAGGTCCTTCCCAGACATTCAGCGAGCTGGTCGTTTCGACGTTCTGGGAAACACGGCGCGGAAAAGCAATTGTAAATCTTTTCTATACAGATGAGGACCGTGATGCCATTCTGTACAAGAATACTGTCAATTATGATATCCCGGTCACAAATACCGACAACACGGAGTTTGTTATTCCCGAGGATGAAAAAGACAAAATTGAGATCATCGATATCGCGGGCGGCACTTTCAAAGGAAAAATGATGATTGTCCGTGATCCTTCACGGATACAGCTCGGCGTTAATGTTCTTATGAATGATCCTTCAAAGGGATATTCCGTCGAAGACTATGTACAGACGTCCGGCGCAATAGCCGGAATCAATGCCGGCGGCTTCGAAGATCCCAACGGCCAGGGAGACGGCTCCATCCCATACAAGATTGTTATCAAGGACGAAAAACTCGTAGCCGGAAAAATGAGCGACTATCAGACGCTGATCGGCTTCAATAAAGAAAACCATCTGATCGTCGGTGATATGACCGGTGAGCAGGCGCTCGAATGGGGCCTGACGGATGCTGTCACCTTCGGTCCGGTTCTTGTATATGACTCACACCCTGTTGCAGTGGCCGGAAACGGCGGCGGCCTCAATCCGCGTACGGTAATCGGACAGACTCCTGACGGATCCGTCCTTCTGCTCGTCATTGACGGCAGACAGCCGAACTGCATCGGTGCATCCTATGAAGACTGCATCAGGATCATGATGGAATACGGTGCAGTAGCTGCCGCCAATCTTGACGGCGGTTCTTCCTCCGTCATGTATTATGACGGCAGAATCATCAACAGTGTAGTTTCTATGAACGGAGACAGGGCGGTACCTACGGCATGGCTGGTGAAGTAAGAAAAGTAAGACGGGTCAGAAGAGTTAAAAGAAATTCTCTTCAGGCATATAAAAGAAGGCTTGCAGTCGGCAGACGCTTTTACCGCAAGCTCTTTAAGGTTTTCCTGGCAACCGTCATTATCTGTGCCACTGCCCTCGCCTACATGTACTTCTGGCTGTACCGCTATGAAAAGCGCAGTGTTACGGGAGCGATGCGGCAGTACTTCACGGACGTGGAAAATCATAACTGGGACAAGCTCTATGAAACGGATACCGAATACTTTGTGGAGTTCAACACCAAGGAATCCTTCACCAAGTTCCTGACATATATGTATGACGGCATCAAGGCCGGAGGTATGACCTTTACATGGATGGACGGCACGGATACCGAAAAGTATTATGATGCATATTACCAGCAGACCAAGCGCGGCACGCTGGAATGCATCAAGCCGGATAATTCCCAGGCATGGATTGTACACTCTCTGATTTCCGGAAAAACATATCAGTTTGATGTCATCGGCAACACTACATTTGCCATCAACAATATCAAGGTCACTTCCCAATACGCGAAGGAAAACGGCATTCCGGCCGTATTTGAGGATTCCGGCTTCGAATCACTGATGCCGTCCGTGAACAGATACGAAATACCGAACTTCATCGATGCGCCGGAAATTCAGCTGAGTGATCCGGGCTACATTGCCGTAAGAGACTACTCCGGCAACCGGTTCTATATCGGCCCCCGCACCGACAATGAGCTCTTTACGGAATATGCGAAGGAAATCGAAGCAACTGCGGTTGCATACTGCAAATACATCACTGAAGACGGATATCTTTACGACCTCCGTCAGCACCTGGTCGAAGGAACGGATTTCGATACTGCCATCAGAAGTTTTGACAACGGATGGTTCTCCAATCATGATTCGATCGAATTCCAGAATATGGTCATCGACAACGTCATATCACTCGGAGATGACGCATTCATCGGCGAAATTTCATTCGACTATGTAGTAACGGCAGGCACAAATGTCAAAACATATTCCAGTGCCTATCAGATGTATTTCGTCAGACAGAGAAACAAGTGGAAAACAATCAACATTTATACGATTTCTGATACAGCTTCAGAGGAAAACGGATAACGCTGACTGCTGTCCCATATAAAAGAAAGCAGATTATATGAACAAGAAAAAAGTCTTCTTAAAATTTGCGGAATATTTCTATTTTTCCACGGCAATGCTGTTCCTGTTTACCATTCCCGTACACGCATATATTGATCCTTCCGTCGTAACATACGGCATCCAGGCAATCGCGGGAATCGCAATTGCCCTGGGAACCTTCTTCGGTGTTTACTGGCGGAAGATACGCAGGATGCTGATAAAAAACAGTGATGCCGGGAAAAACAGCGATGAGCCGGATTACCTGATATTCAGTGATCCGCAGTCAGACAGTCCCAGGATACTGGGCACCCCTGTGTCTGTCAGCGCACAGGAGAAACCGGCCGCAAAAAAACAGCGCGGCCTTTCCGCTGCCGTCTGGCTGTCAGCTGCTCTCAGCTTCATGCTCTGTCTGTACGCTCCGCTGGAAATATATTTTACGAATATCAGCGAATTTGAATATGATATTTATGCATTTTACAAATATATCCTGCTTCTCTTTGCGGCTGCGGCAGTCATCATTGCACTTCTGTATTTCATTGCCTGCAAGCTGAACAAAAAATTCTTCACCTTATGTCTTCTGATCGGATTCATCTGCTTTATGGCATTCTACATCCAGGGAAATTTCCTCACCGGTGACCTGCCTCCCACAGACGGAAGAGAAGTCGACTGGAGCATGTATCACAAACAGGAAATGCAGTCCCTGATCCTGTGGATTGCCGTTACTGCTGCATCTGTCCTGGCACTCATTATTCTGAAAAAAGATAAATTCTATACGGTCGTCCGTCTGCTGTCAGCGGGAATCGCCGGTATTCTGCTTATCACACTTGTCACGCTCGGCTTCAGAAACAACGGCTTCCGTCATAAGTCACAGATATTCCCCGGAATATCAAACATGAATGTCATGTCTGATGATCAGAACTTCGTCATATTTGTGGCCGATGCACTTGATTCCAAAGCTTTCCGGTATCTGCTGGAAACATCCGATCCGGAATATGCCGAATACTTTGAAGACTTCACATACTACCCGGATACCCTTGCTATGTATCCCTATACTAAACTGGCCGTACCGCAGATTATCACCGGAATTCCCTATGAATGTCAGGATGAATTCGAACAGTATTACAAGAATTCCACAAGAGATTCTGTTTTCCTCAACAGGCTGGATGCCCTGGGATATATCAACGGAATCTATGATATGCAGGATGTTCTGTTCGATGATCCGTTCATCCAGAAATCCGAAAATGTTGTTGAAGCGCCTTACGGAATCAGAGATCCGAAAGTCTTCCTGGCCGATGAGCTCAGAATGTCATTCTTCCTCTATATGCCTTACCAGCTGAAGAAATATGAGCCATATGCCCTGTTCAACCTGACAAACCAGAAGCCCGCCAGGGAACATTACGACTGGCACGATGATATTGTTTATGATTATCTGCGGAATACCGAGTTCATCACCGCTCCGGAAAAGAGATTCCGTTATATCCATATTGAGGGAGCACATCCGCCCTATCAGTATGATAAGAACGTCAATGATGTTGAAGATACGCCGGCAGCTTCCTATGAAGGAAACGTACAGGCAGCCGTCACAATTATTCATACATATCTTGAGAATCTGAAGAAAATCAATGCATATGACAACAGCATCATCATTTTTATGGCAGACCACGGTTATGCCGATGACAATCACAGCAAAAACAGATACAATCCCATTCTGATGATCAAGGGGCTGAATGAATCCCATGAATTCAACATTTCCGACAAGCCGGTATCGTATGAATCTCTGGAAAGCATCTACCTCAATCTTCTCGACGGAGCATCGGGAGACAGTGCTGTGGAAGACCCGAGAACGCATGGCACAGTCGTAAGACGCTACTTCAATCACGATTTCTACAACCTCGGCGAATTGTTTGAATTCACGGTCACAGACAAAACCGCAGCAGAGCCGAAAATCGAATCCGAACAGAGCAGAGTGCTGACTCTCGCAAATTAATCCGGATAATGCAAAAAGCGATGACTGAACTTCAGCCATCGCTTTTCATTATGTCATTCAGAACGGCAGAATATTGCTCTCAGACGTTTCCGCTGATTCTCTTTTCCGTCTGTGAGAAGACCTGATCG
This sequence comes from Solobacterium sp., assembly GCA_024696355.1. Lineage (GTDB taxonomy): Bacteria > Bacillota_I > Bacilli_A > Erysipelotrichales > Erysipelotrichaceae > Bulleidia. Next base: position 29,458 of record JAILGV010000003.1, on the reverse strand, counting down.
ATAATATAACGTGCTCCGACTTCTGCACTGCTGCCTAAATGATAGACGTAATCTTCTACAAATCCCTCAATTTTCTTCCGGTATTCTTCCTGATGATCAAGCATATACTGTATCTTTTCAGGAACCTCTTCCATCCGGTCAGGCTCAACCACGGCACCGATGACATCCCTCATCCAGATATTGATCGGAACAGTGTCAATCTTCTGATATTCCGGATTCATGACCTTCATCGGCGTATCAATGAACAGTACCGGCCTGCAGGTCGTGTATGCATACTCATATGCAATACCCGACCAGTCCGTAATCATGACGTCAGCTTCATATACCGTATTGTTTTTGGTAAAGTCCGTCTGCAGTTCGATATCCGGATCGTCTTTGAAGCGTTCCCTGATCTGGTTCATGCGCTCGGGCATATGACGCACATGCTGCGGATGCGGCCTGACGATCACTTTGTATCCCCTTCCCTGAAGCTGTTCAAGCAGCTCGTCCAGACAGGAATCAACAATATTGTCCTTCTGCCATGACGGAGCGATCAGAACAGTCGGCTGTTCATTTGCCTTTATGTCCATGGCTGCATAATCCCTGCGCATATCGTCAAGAAGCGGGTATCCGCAGTCTATGATTTCCTTCTTCGGAAGGTTATAGGCAATTTCTGTCTTTTCGATTTCCTCGCGGTGGTGTTTTCCGGTCACAAGAACTGCATCAAAGTGATCCATTGATCCCTTGCGCATTGTCATGTTCAGTGAGTCCATGCAGTGCGGAATGTAAATGTACTTTGTATCTTTGCGCACATAGCTGCGCTTGATCTGATAATTCTCAAGATCCGGCATAGTCATGACAACGACATCCGCATCCATCTTCATCATCAGGGTGATCAGACTTGTCGAATCAATATAATACGGATGGATCTGCGGATTCGCTTCCGCCATTTTAAAGATTCCGTCATTGGGATCACCGGTAATATAGTGAAGCGGAATATTTGTATATTTCAGAATATAATCAATTGTCCCTCTGTAATACTTGAAGAATCCGTTGCTTTCGGAATAAAACACGAGGTGCTTGTTTCCTATTGAGAAGAAGCGTTTATAATCCTCCTTTGCCCTTTTGGCAAGCGGATCATTCCATCTGCGCTTTTCTTTCCCCTTTTCAAGTTCTGCGAGTTCTTTCCTTGTTTTCTCCAGAGCTTCATGGTCAACATATTTATTCGGGTTGATTGCAATATTCAGAAGAAACTGCTGAACAATTGCAAGAAGGTTGCTTGCCACCCAGTACAGAACTACACCTGCCGCGACGAAGATGCCGAGATACAGCGAAATTCCCACGGAAAGTGCCATCATGCCGTATTTATTGAGCTTGGACTGTTCCGCCTGAAGAACATTGATTTTGTTCTGCGTATAAGCAAGCAGCCAGGATGACAGACCTGCCAGAAGCGGGATGATCCATGCAGCACCGCCGGTAATTCCGGCAATCCAGCCCAGATTCATGCCAAGGAAGTTCATGTTCATGTCTTCAATGATTCTGTACTGCTCATGTCCGACCGCTGATTCATAAACCTGAGTATGTTCACCGCTTTGAATATCATCAATAACAGCCAGTTCCAGGGAACCTGATTCCGGATCCAGGCCTTCAATACTGCTGACTGCGGCTGTCTTCAGTGCTGCGATATCCTGATCACGCATCTTCAGGATATACTCCATCGGATGATAGATAACCTCAATTACCCCCATCAGCAGCACAATCTGCATAATCAGCGGAATAATTGAGGCAAGTGCACTGTATTTTTCTCTTTTGAATAATTTCTGCTGTTCTTCTGCTATCGTATCCTGATCGCCGTAGTGATCGATCTTGATCCTGTTGATTTCAGGCTGCAGTTTTACCATTTTAATCGAGTTCTTCTGCACCCATACTGATAAAGGCAGAAGCACAAATTTGCTGAAAACCGTAAACAGAATGATTGCCAGCCCGTAGTTATCAGTAATGCCGTAGCACCACTTCATTACTGTCCCAAATATTCCCCACATATCAAATATCCTCTCATCCGCCGCTGGCAGGTCCTTTTTTCAGGACAAGTCAGATAATTCCGGCTGATCATTCATCTTCAGACATCATAAGTCTTGTCGATTTCCTTTAATTCACGGAAGGTATCGATTTCAATGATATCATCTTCAAAACATTCTGCCACTTCCACTGCATAATGCTCTCTGCGGTAAACAAGCGGAACCTGTTCCCAGTAGCGTTCCTTGCCGCCCGGCATGGCATAAACATCAGCGATATCCTGGGACAGCTTATGTCCGTCAGCTTCATTCCAGTATGATATGCCAACCATCTGCCAGCAGTCATAGCCGCCTACTTTTTCTTCGGTAATGATCCCGTCCTTTACTTCAAAGCACCAGTCATCCGTACGGTCCTTCTTTATTGCAAGGAAATCGGACGTATAGTGATACTTTTTAATGATTGCCGGATTGGAAATCAGAAGATCTGCTTCAAAAACATATGCATTTGAAAGCATATATCTGGCTACCATGGATGAAGAAATATTATTTGCCTCGTTGTATACCGGATTCTCAAGGAATCTGATCATCGGATACTTGTAAAGAAGCTGGTCAAACTGCTCTGCCAGATAACCTCTGACTATATAAATCTCCTCGATGCCGGCTGCCAGACAGGCATCAATCAGTCCGTCAATAATTCTTTTGCCGTGTACTCTTACCAGAGGCTTCGGTGTATTGAAGGTGATCGGAACAAGTCTTGAACCGAATCCTGCCGCGATAAACACCGCTCTTTTTGCACGGTAGGGCTCAAGTGCGTTGAGACCTGCGCCTGTAATAATTCCCTTCTGCACGTAACCCAGTTCATTCAGTTCCCTGATTGTCCTGTTGATCGTCCCGAGAGAATATCCTGTTTTTTCCTCCAGCTGTCTCTGTGTCAGAGGGTCTCTGGTTAATGCCAGTTTTTCAAGCAGATCAAACTGCTTCCTTGTAAGTTCCATAAGATATATCTCCCTGAATTCTGTCTGTCAGCACCTGCGCACAAAAATCTTCAGAACGGAAACAGTCCGTTCTGACTGCTGTGTGTGTATTATTTTACTCCGTAGCCCCAGAGCCTGCCGTCGTTTGTATATATTTCTTCACATGTCCATCTGCTTCCTTCCGGAGCATATGCCTGACATGTATCAGTTCCTTCTTCTGCCTGGTAGATTGTGACATAATCCCTGACGTCTTCGGGAAGAACCACGCCGCACGGACGTTCCGGATCCTTCGCACCGGCCTCTTCACAGGTTGACGGTGTCGGTTCCGGCAGCTCTTCGGGTTCTTCCGTCTGTGCCGGGTGCATCGTTCCTTCTTCAACAACACGGATGGTTATAACCTGTACTGTCTTGTTTCCGGAAAGATCGGTGCAGGTAAGTGAGGGATAGTATTCCCCTGTCTTTGTATAATCGATATATCCCTCGATTCTCACCGGGAGAAGGCCGTCGACATCGTCATAGCCGCTGATATTGGAGAAATCCAGCGGTCTTCCCAGCTCAGTTTCAAAATACCAGTTGCTCATATTAATGTACGGACTGATATTATCTTCACGCTGCTGGATGTATTCTACTGCCCTGCCCCGGCATCCGGCCAGCAGAATCAGAGCCGCAGGAATCAGTTTCTTCATTAAATTCATATGTTTATTCTATCTCAGTTTTCTTATTCTTTGTAGTATCTGAAACCGCGCATCCCCTCCTGCGCATTCCATGTTGCGGAATCCGAAACGGTTCCCGTACTGAAATCAAATACTACGATTGTGATACCCTCGTTATCGTTTGTATATTCGATATTGTCGATCAGAACATCATTCAGTGTCGGATCCGGATTTCCCGAAACATAGAAGGCATGATCCTTCAGTGTCATAAAGATTTCCTGTCCTTCACTGACGGGTCCGTCTTCCGTTGTATACAGGCATGCATAAATGCCGTCCTCATCACGGATGCCGAGCCGCTCAAGTGCTTTCCGGTGTTCGTCATATGCATCATTGAGCCTGGTGGAAGTCACCAGAACGGCCTTGTCATGATCCTGAAGCAGTGCATCGACATACATATTCAGATCCATGATGTTCATGTAATGCGGATCACCGTTCATATAAACGGCTGCCCATTTGTCATATGTTGTTCCGGTAACTGATTCCAGCCCCTTCAGCTGTGCATAGGAAGTATTGTCAATCAGTGAATACCAGATGCTCAGATCACCGAGACCGCTGATCGGATTGTACGCAGTCATAAATTCACTGCCGAGCTGGGGAACAACCGGATTCAGATTGCCTGCGCTTCTCTGCCGGGCGACCCATTTTTCACGCTTGGTATAGAGGTAGCGTGTATAGGCAAGATCGGCACAAGTATATACATAACGGAATGCCGAGAACAGATACATGACTGCCAGAAGAACAGCCGCGGATTTTCTTTCCGTGCTTTCACTGAAGTCAATATTGTCCGCAAGCATCACAACGGCACAGACCAGAAACAGTGTCGAGCCGAACATTGACCTGTCATAGACAAGCTTGATATGCGTTACGGTCATAGCATAAACCGCTGCTGTACCGCATACGGCAAAAGCCAGAACATATTTCAGTATTTTTCTGTCCTTTTTCTGCATGACAAACAGCGCAGTCAGAACGGCCAGCAGAAGCCATTCAATCAGCTGACCGGGATACGAAACAAAGATCCTGATGCCTGAAAGGACTGCATGAATCAGCTCATATGCATACCCGCTGGAAGCACTGAAATCAGCACTTCTGACACTGTTGCCCGGTGCCAGGACCATAACCGCAAGACCAAGCACGCTTCCCGCCAGACCTGCATACATCCATAAAGGGTTTTTCTTTTGTTCTGTTTTCCTGAAGACCAGGATAAAGCAGATCATCATGATCAGCGCTCCGCCGGTATTCTCGTTTGTCCATCCGGCGATGACACCGAAAAGAAACATGGCAATGCTGTTCAGATTCCTGCTGTTGTTTTCCCTGCATGTATACATGGAAAGGAATGTGAAAGCTATCGCCGCAGTCCAGAGATAATTGCAGGACCCGGTTTCCCATAATACGGTCTGTCCGAAAAACGGTACCGTCAGAAACAGAAGCAGTGCCGTAAAGATATACATCCTGCTGTCTGCTTTCTTCCTCTGTGTCCCGTTGACATTCAGTATCCATGCAAGATAGGCAAAACATGCCGAATTGCACAGGTTGAAAACAATCTTCGGCATCATCAGGAATAATCTGGCAATAATGTGTGCCACAGACCTGCCTGTCCATGTCATGTACTGATGATATTCCCTGGCAAATATATCAAATAATCCGCTGTTGATACTGTAGCGGAAATCATCTGAATTCGGAATTGCAAGACAGTTCAGAATAAACATCAGAATGAAAACAAGAAACATCATGACATTCAGTCTGTTTTGAAAAAAAGTTCTGATTCTTTTCATAATCTACTTTTATTATTATACAGAAATCCTCCTGTCTCAGATGAATTTTTAAAACTTTAGCCGTCAAACAATTGATGAAAACTTCAGGAAAGAGTAAAGTTGAGTTATAAAGGAGATTATTTGATAATATGGCATTTATTGATGGAATCAAAGCAAAAGCAAAAGCGAATCTGAAGACAATTGTTCTTCCTGAATCCGAGGATGAAAGAACAATCCGCGCTGCGGCAAAAGTCCTCGAAGAAGGAACAGCTAAAATTGTCCTGATCGGCAATCCTGACGTTGTTAAGGCAGATGCTGAAAAGTACGGAGTCAGTGTTGAAGGTGCTGCTATCGTTGATCCTGAAACAAGTGAAAAGCTCGATGAATATGTAAATATCCTCTACGAACTGAGAAAGAACAAGGGCATGACACCTGAAAAGGCAAAGGCTGCCCTGCTCGGTGACCGCACCACATTCGGTGTTGTCATGGTAAAGAACGGCGAGGCTGACGGACTTGTTTCCGGTGCCTGCCATTCCACGGCAAATACACTCCGTCCTGCACTGCAGATTCTGCGTACAGCACCCGGAGCCAAGCTGGTCAGTGCATTCTTCGTAATGGATGTTCCCAACTGCGAATTCGGCTGCAACGGCACATTCGTATTCGCCGACTGCGGTCTGAATCAGGATCCTGACAGCGAACAGCTCGCTGCCATCGCTGCTGACTCTGCAAAGAGCTATGAAGCACTTGTCGGAAAAGGCGCAAAGGTTGCCTTCCTGTCACATTCTTCCAAGGGTTCCGCAAAGCATGCACTGGTTGACAAGGTAGCCAATGCCGTTGCCATTGCCCATGAACAGTATCCGGATCTCGTGGCTGACGGAGAACTGCAGCTTGATGCCGCAATCGTACCGTCTGTCGCAGCTTCCAAGGCACCCGGTTCCCCTGTTGCAGGACAGGCAAATGTTCTTGTATTCCCGAACCTCGACGCCGGAAATATCGGCTACAAGCTCGTTCAGAGACTTGCCAAGGCTGAAGCTTACGGACCGATGCTGCAGGGTATTGCAAAGCCTGTCAACGATCTGTCCAGAGGCTGCTACTGGGAAGACATCGTCGGTGTTATCGCCATCACAGCTGTTCAGGCACAGCTGGCTGACTGATCAGTATAAGGCCATCAAAAAAAGTGAAGAGTTAATCTTCACTTTTTTTATGCTTCCGGCAGCTGTCAGTCCTTAAACCACACATCATAGACATGATGTGTTTTCCTTTTCTCCTCCGGCGGCAGCTGCATGTATGACGGACCGTAGAAAACATTCAGAACCTTGTCATATTCCGCGGGAATATTGAACTCATAGCTCTCAAAGGGAACGCGCAGTGTTTTTTCGAACCATTCCCCTTTCAGCAGTTCCTGCTTCATTGCCGCACAGGGATATCCGACATAGCCGTCAAGTCCGGCTGACATGTTCCTTGAACAGAAGGAGTCCTGTTCCCTGACCAGCTTCTCCCTGCCGTTTCTGCCGGATACTGCCTTGATAATGCGGATGATCAGGTTCTTGTACCATGCCCGTTCCTTAATGATCTTCCAGTTCTGAACATCCAGCTTCCTGCGGATTTTCAGAGCTTCCTCCGTAAACCGCTTTGCCTCTTCCTCTGTTTTTCCCAGATTGTCCAGCGGGAAGATGTCCAGATAAACACCCAGTCTGACCTTGCTGTCCACTGCCTCTTCCATTTCCGTTCTTATATCAACAAGCTTTCCGGATGAAAGATACAGATCCGGAATCTGATGATAGGATACAAATTCATAATCAGGATTTTTCCTGTCTTTATTGTACAGAACGGCAAACTTCTCATAATCACTGCGCGGCATGCCGACATCGATATCATCATCCCACGGAATATAGCCGTGATGCCGGACAGCACCCAGCAGCGTTCCGCCCGTCAGATAGTATGTCAGATTGTGATCCCTGCAGAATCCGTCAAAATCTGCAAGCATTTCCAGCATCATCTGCTTCTGTTCTTCCAAACCGATCTTTTTCATAGTTTCCCTCATAACAAACAAAGCCTATTCAAAGGCTTTGCTCAGTTCTTCCTTCAGTACGTCCTCATCCAGATACGGATAGAGGTTTTCATAGGCAGGCATTCTGAATGTTCCGTCCGGATTGGCAATGGAGCGGATTCTCGGCTCAACATTCAGATTCTTTGTCACTCCGACTTCACAAACCACAGGCCCTTCCGTATTGAGCACAGTTCTGACTGTCTCCTCCAGCTGTGCTTTGTCAAAGCAGCTGACATAAGGAAGTCCGTAGGCTTTCGTGATCTTTTCAATATTCGGAATCGGCACACCGTCCCCGATATCTGTTCCGAAGGTCGGATCAATATCATAGGAGCTCTGCGACATTCTGACAAACTGATATCCGTCATTTGTAACCACAAAGAGCTTGATGGGAATATTGTTTCTCTCCATGGTCGCAAATTCATGAATATTCATCTGCAGGCTGCCGTCGCCGACAAAACAGATGACATTGCCGTCAGACTTGTTCGCCTGGGCAAGTCCCATGGCTGTCGCCCAGTAGCCCATGCCGGACAGACCGCCGGAGATAAACACGCGCTGGCCTTCCTTAACCTGCCATACCTGGGCAACCACACTGCAGGAACTGCCGGTATCGGCGATCGCTATGTCGTTTTCGCGGGCGAGCTTCGTTACGGTGTCAACCAGATAATAGGAATCGGTCATTTCGCTGCTGTAGTATTTGTCCTGCATGATCGGATATTTGTTTTTCCATTCATTGCATACGGAGATCCAGTGATCTCTTTTCACGGACAGATTCTTTTCCTTAATGATTTTCAGAGCCTTGGCAAGGAAATCATGAATATCCCCTTCAATGGTCTCATCAATCTTCACCTGGTATTTAGTCAGTTCGGCCGGATCGCATTCCACAAGAATCTTGTATGACTGCTGTGAGAATGCCGGTACATTGTATCCGGTTGTATTCGGTGCAAGTCTTGAACCGAGAACAAGCATAATATCACATGTCTGAATTGCAAAATGCGAAGCACGGGAGCCGTGATTGCCGCATCTGCCGACAAAATGCCTGTCGGAGGAAACGATCGTATCGATGCCCATACGGGGATTCACCACAGGGATATCCAGTGCCCTGACCAGTTCGTTCATCATTTCAACGCTCTTTGACAGACGAACGCCCTGTCCTGCCATAATTAACGGCCGCTCTGCATGCACCAGCTTATCTATGACTGCCTCAACCGCTGCCTCGGGGATTTTCACCGAATCATCCGCAGCGGGTTCGGGCGGATATGCACAGGGGCATTCCGCACCCTGAATGTTGATCGGAACTTCAATACAGACGGGGCCCGGTCTTCCGCTGACCGCGGTATGAAACGCATCTGCCAGCACTTCCGCTGTTTTCGCCGGATCATCGAGGAAATAATATTTCTTGGTGACCGGTCTGATCACTGCCTCGGTATTGACATCCTGCGTTCCGTACTGACGCACATTGTGCTCACGTTCAAAGACAACATGCCGGGAATTGGAGTTTCCGGTAAAGAGCACGACCGGAGACGAATCGACATATGCCTGCGCCATGCCGGTAACCGTATTGGTCAGTGCCGGGCCGTTCGTGACAAATGCCACGCCCGGCTTTCCGGAAATCCTGGCAAATCCGTCGGCAGCCATCACTGCCGGCTGTTCATGATTGGTAAAGGTGAATTTCAGTTTCTTTGATCTGCTCAGAGCCTTGCACATCCACAGCTGCGCGCCGCCTACGATGACATAAGCCCTTTCTATCCCCTGATCTTCAACGAACTTAACAATATATTCAGAAACATTCATAAACAAAACCTCTTATTTCAGCCAGCTGTCATTCGTCTCGGACAGAAGAGCCTTGAACAGCATCAGATCTTCCTTGGAAGTAATTTTGAAATTAAAGTCGGATCCCCTGTTGAACCATACAGTATACCCGCATTCAATCAGGAGCGTACATGTCGCCACGGAACCGGTAATGCCTTTTGCCTTTGCCTCTTCATGAAGCGCAAGCATATCCTTCAGATACATGGAATGCGGTGTCTGGGTACGGTAAAGGATCTCTCTGTCGATGCTTTCCTTTGATTTTATCTTGTCATATGTCAGAAGCATCGCTTCCTTTGTATCAATTGCCGTGACACCGTTTCCGTGCTGTCTGCAGCATTCGATATTGTCGGTAATAACTTTGGCAGGCAGATACGGTCTTGATCCGTCATGAACCAGGACGATGTCATCGGGACTGCATTCCTGGGCAATGACATCCAGAACATTCTCAATGGATTCCTGGCCTGTCGCTCCGCCGTTTACGATCCGCTTCAGCTTCGTAATATTGAACTGCTTGGCATAAAGGTCAATGAAGCCGAACCATCCTTCCAGACAGGCAATATAGATTGCATCAATCTCAGGATGATTCTGGAAACATTCCATTGTATAAATGATAATCGGTTTGTCATAGACATTTAAAAACTGCTTCGGAACCTGCTGACCGGTTCTGGTTCCCATCCCCGCAGCTGTAATTAACGCAATATTCATCAGTATCCTCCCGACTGCCTGTAAATATTATATCAGCTATCATCATTCACTTCATATAATAGCCGCAAAGTACCTCATATTCCTTCTCGGTTATCCGGACGACAGAACCGTGTCTTACATCATCTTCCGGAAGTGAAAGACGTTCCGTATCAGACCAGTCAGGATCAGGTTTGTCACCCAGTCTGCTGAATCTGCCGGCAAGGAATGTATGATGCGAAAAGTCATCAATAAAGATCCTGTATCCGTTTGTTTCAATGTCTCTGAATACCATCGGTCCCTCCACTTTTCTCAGCGGAGCCAGAATGTTCATGTCATATGCCATTTCAAAACGCTCTCCGGGACAGGAGGATACGGCGCTGAAAATCGTCTGCACGGCTGCGCGCTCATCTTTGTAAATCATCCAGTATCTGCCGTCCATTACGAAAATCGTTCCGTCAATCACAGGATATCCCGGATCAAACAGCCTGTCCGGATAGGAATATGTTTCAAAATCCGAAGTTGTCACATAGTACATCGGGGCACATTCATCACCCGGATCGGAAAAATAGACGGTGTACAGATCATTTTCGTTGTCATAGATCACTTCCGGCGCCCAGGCCCTCGTTCCCGACATTTTCATGCCGGGATCAGCCACGCCGACAAGCACCGGCTCTGCATCCGTAAAGGATGTCAGGTCTTCGCTTGTCATGACATATATTTCGGGATTGTCCATTCCCTGTGTAGCCGTAATTACAAATCCGCCGTCTTTTGTACGGGCAAGATTCGGATCCCTCACCCGTTTCGTTCCCGCTGAAGCCGTAATATCGGAGCCTTCCAGCTTTGTCCAGTCCAGTCCGTTCTGTGACACAGCCAGATACCCTGTTTCACTGCCGAGGTCTCCGTTGAAGTAGCTCATGACATATCCGGCCGCGGCATCCAGAAGCACTGTGCTGTATTCCCTTTCCGCACTGAATCCGCCGTTTTCAATTACTGCCTTCAGCCGGATCACGGGACGCGCTTCATCCGAAGTTTTGATAAGAACGCCTTCACGGACAGCTGCCGGACCTTCAGACACTTCATAAACAACCTTGCTTCCGTGGATTTCCCGCAGCGGAAGCTTTGTTCCCGAGAAAATGACGCCTTCAATATCTGCGTCCAGGCATCTGAGATCTTTCTGCAGATTCTCCTGTGCGCTGCTTCCCTCAATATGGAACACGAACTCCTTTGATGCCGAGGCGTATGCGGTTGATACCGATGCGGCGGCGTGAACGTCGCATGCAGTATCTGTTTCACGCAGTATCCCCCTGGCATCCATGACGGGATTTTCCTCAACCGTCCAGTTTACATCGACGCCGTCAATTTTACTGCCGGGCAGCCAGATATTATGATCCAGATGTTCGCTGTCGGAATAATCAATTGTATCCAAAAGAACCGCAGGATAAAGCGCCTGGTAAGCTTCAAATGCCTCTTTTTCACCGAGCACTTCCGAAGTCACGGTAAGACCGCTGATCCTTCCCCTTACCTCCTTCATTCCCGCAGGGGCTGAACCGACCGACACCGCCGCATCACTGATTCTGCATACAGCACCTTTCAGTGCGCTGACCCCGTTCAGAAATACTTCTGCCTGTCCGTTTCTGACACTCAGCTGAATATGGTTCCATCTGCGGCAGCTGACAGTCACCGCACTGTCTCCGGCTGAGACAGCATCTGTTTTCCCGCCGTCATATGAGATCAGAGAAAGGCCGCTGAAAACACCGTCATGATATCCGCTTCCGGTGACGGCAATATACTGATTCTCACTGCCCAGAAACAGCAGAGCCGTATCCGGATAATTATTTTCCGGCCGGATCCAGAAAGAAACGGTATATCTGTTTCTGCCGGAGAGCTGTGTCTGATACGGCACGCCTTCAATTTCACTGTACTGCCAGAGGCCGTCAGAAAAAGAGTCAGCCGTCAGTTTTTCACTGTATGACTGACCGCAGCCGGATAGTGATGATGCCAGGCAGAACGCCAGTAAGAATTCCGTCAGTTTTCTCATGCTTTTGTTCCTGCATTTCTTCTTCTCGCCAGAACAGACCTGAGGCGTCTGAAAAGATTGCGGAATGATTTGAACGCCGCCGCGTAGATGATTGTGCAGACCAGCATGTCGATCAGGCCGAGAATGATTATATTCAGCACCAGCTGCAGTTTGCCGGTTGTGCCGGCTGCCAGTGTCTGATTCCAGAATACAAATCCGGCCCCTCCCACTGCCAGTGCAATGATAAGCCTCAGGGCAACCATAAGATAGTATCTCCATACCGGAAGCCGGAATACCCTGTCATAGATCAGCTTCGGATTATACAGGAAATCCACCGTCCAGTAGGAAATCGTCGTAGCCAGCACGACTCCGAGCAGTCCGAGCACTCTCACAAGAATCACCGAGAGGATTACTTTGACGGCAGCCAGAAGATACGCATTGTTTTTTGCATTGACATACAGACCGTTGGCATCCCTGACGATAATCACAGGCTGACGCATGGTCATATAGTAAATATTCAGGCCGAAGAAGAAACAGATCGGCACGGATGCCTGATACAGCGGATTGCCCATCCATACCGGCACAAACTGCGGCATGACAATGAAAATCACTGTCGCAACAATCGTGGAAATATATGTAGCGAAATTAAAGAATTCCGTAAAAATCGCATAGCTGTCGGCACGCTTGTCATTGAAGAGATTTCCGAAACTGTTCATCGGTGACTGCACCATCGTCTGAGTGATTTTTCCGATATTATCCGTCAGATAACTGTATGTACCGTATACGGAGGACATGGTATATCCCATAAAGCCCGATACGACAATATTGTCCGTCTGTGTGGTTGCCAGTTCGGAAAGTCTCTGGATCATGGCATAGCCGGCGCGCTTTTCAAAGGAGCGGTCGTTTCTGTCTGCAGGCTCTTCCTTCAGCCAGGGATATGCCTTCAGTGCAATATGCCTTGCCATGGTGTTTGCACAGAGAATATTGGCACCTTCAATAACAAGAATCCAGAAGAAGTCCATTTTCAGAAGAATGCAGACAACCATCAGAATCATTCTCAGAATTGAAAATGACTGGATCCAGATATTGATCCGGTACTCCTTCTGATCAGCCATGATCACAAAATTCGGCCCCATCAGGAAATAGCTGATCCCGTAGGGAACAGCGAGCATCAGGAATGTTCCTGCTGTCTGCAGATAATTCAGCGGAGACTCGGAGAAGAACGGGAAAAGCAGCGCAGCCACGGCTGCCGCACATAATACCACGACTCCGGTCTTCCGGAAGATTTTCACGGCTCCGTAATATATCTTTTTGACACCTTCCTGATCCCCTTCAGCCAGCGGCTTGTAGAGAAGCTGCCTGAAAGCAAGTGAGTAGGCAAGCTCGCAGATATTCAGGAACGTGATAATCTGGGCAATTGTCAGCTGCAGGCCGTTGATCTCGCTTCCGTAAAGGCGCACAAAAAGACTGACTTTGACAAAGCCGATCAGCGGCAGTACTACCGCAGCGACAGTACTGACCAGAAAGTTGTAGAACGAATACTTAGTGCGCGTATATATCTCCTTTAACGGATCATGCTGTCAAACAGCCAGGCGGTTGCCTGATTGTAGCATTTCAGAAAGACCCTGTTTTTCAAACTCAGACTGCTGATATAGCGGTTCTTTTTCCAGTGCGGGAAGCAGGTCGTCATAGCCGCCTCAGACATTGTATAGTATTTCTTCCTGTCATCGGACCGGATAAAGCGGAACATGCCGTAAAGACGCAGATGCTCGATATGCAGATATTCCAGTTCATCACGGTACTCTTCATATAAACCTTCTTTTTCAAAGTTTTCCCTGAGTACTGCCATAATGCTGAAGATCTGTTCAATCCTGGGATCAGAGGTATTGGCCATAATTGATCCCTCGCGCTGACGGTAGTGAATCAGGCACTCGGGCAGATATGCTATTTTTTCCGCCTTTGCAAAGATCATGGAGGTTACCGGGATGTCTTCATACCATGTATCCAGAGGATACCGGTATCCGTTTTCCTCCGCAAACAGGGATGCCTTGTACACCTTGTTCCATGCAAACATCGGAGAAAGCAGAGCCCTTTTCTGCACAGTCGGAGCACTGCGGCCGGTCAGTCCCTTCATGACATACCTTCTGGAAGGATCCTCCCACCAGTATTCAATGTCAGTCACACATACATCCGTATGCTCATCCATCAGTGCTGTCATTTTTTCATACAGTGACGGCTCAACCCAGTCATCACTGTCCAGAAATGCGATATACTCCCCTTTGGCAAAATCAATTCCGTAGTTTCTTGCATCGCTGAGACCGCCGTTTTTCTTGTTCAGAAGGATGAAGTTCCGGCAGGCATCACAGTATTCCTGAGCGATTACCGGCGAGGAATCCGTGCTGCCGTCATTCACCACAATCACTTCCATGTCCTTCAGGGTCTGCGCCTTTAAAGAATCAAGACACTGTCTCAGATATTTTTCCACATTGTAAACGGGCACGATAACTGAAAGCTTCATTTTCTGGGTTCTCCGGAATAACAGGGTGATTATAGCATACTGCCGCTTTTATAATGCGGCATCGTCACAGTTTTCAAAGTCTTTTCATAATTCAGAAAGAAGATTTCTCTTTCCGGAAATCTTCTCCATATGTTTATGCCTGCTTTGCCTCCGCAAATTCTTTTGCCATCTTTTTCTTCAGATTGCCGTACATTCTTTTCGACGTCAGGCTGTCAAGCATTGCCTTGTCTCTGAAGCGCTCCACAATCTGCGTTTTCTCGTAGGTGCTGTAGTAATTCAGAATCTGATCACGGTAAGGAATGAGACGGTTCAGGAATGTTTCCAGATGGTCCATAGCCTGTTCATATTCCTCAACCGTGCAGTTCAGCCTCCGGGTCTGATACAGCATGAATTTGAAGCTTGCAAACATTCTGTACCAGAAGATATCCGGAACGTTTTCACATCCGGCAGCCTGATCGATGATCGTATTGAATACATCGATTTCCCCGTTCATTGCCCTGAGGGAAACATCCGTCATGCTGTTGCCCCTGCGGTCAATCAGATAATTGGCCAGCGGGATATCCGTATAGATGACTTTCTTTGCATTCAGCAGTGAAATATAGAACAGCAGATTGTCCGTATATCCGACTTTGTGCGGGAAGCTGATATCCTTGGCCAGTTCCCTTCTGTACAGCTTTGCATGCGGGCTCGGGTTCACAAAGAACAGATCGTTGTAGGCAGCGGTTCCTTTGTTGTAAACAGTATTGTTTCTGAGCTTTACAAACTCATTGTTGTAGGAACAGTCATATTCCTTCAGCGTGCTGTCCTCGTACATCAGAAGCTTTGCGCCGATGGTAATGTCAGCCTGGCTGATTTCAGCCAGATTGACAAGTGTTTCAACAGCGGCAGGCTCCAGAGTGTCATCCGGATCACAGATCAGAAAATAAGGTGTCGATGTCTGCTCAATGGCAATCTGCAGAACCGAGCCGTAGCCGCCGTTTTCCTTGTCAAAGCAGCGGATCAGTTCAGGATATCTCTTCTCATAATCCCTGATAATACTCAGACAGTTGTCGGGTGAACCGTCATTGACCGCATATACCACAAAATCCTTCGATGTCTGATGAAGAAGAGACTCAAAACAAGTCTTCAGATATTTCTCAACCTTATACACCGGAACGATTACTGTTACTTTTGTCATGGTCTGCTCCTCATCTTTCTGAACTTGAGATATGCTCTCAGCCTGACCGGATCCATGTAGACCCAGTCGTTCTTTTCTCTGTTTATATTATATTTGCATTTAGGGAATTCAGGCCAAGTATTTCTGATAAACCAGAAGCACACCTGAATGTATTTGTTCACCATCTGCTGATCCGTGCAGTCCCTTGTCTTCTTCAGACATTCAAGAATATTAACGCAGCCGAGGAATTTCAGTTCCTCATAGTACTTTTCATAAATAACGAGCGTTTTGTAATCATCGATCGTAATCTTCACCATATCAAGAACATGATATGCATTCATGTTGAAGGTATGTGTGATGTTTCCGGGACGGTCCTGCAGGTAATCATAAAGAGGCTCATTGATAAAGGCTATCTTTTCAGCCCGCGCCAGAAGCCGGTATGTAGTCCCGAGATCTTCGTAATAACATCCCCACGGATAGATGATTCCGTTGTCCCTGAACAGGGAAAGACGGTATACCTTGTTCCAGGCTGCGTTCTTGATTCGTGTGATCATCTCCGGATGTTCCTGCAGCGTATAGACGCTGTTTTCATCGTAGACGTTGCGGATCACTTCTTTTCTGCCGGTTTCGATATAGTACTGATAAATATCAAACATAACAATATCGGCATCGGTTTCATGAAGCTTCCTGACTGATTTTTCAAGCATTTCCGGTTCAATGAAATCATCACCGTCAATGAATGATACATACTTTCCCTTCGCAATTGCCATGCCGCTGTTGCGGGCATCCGAAAGACCGCCGTTCGGCTTGTCAATCACCCTGATGCGGCTGTCCTTTTTCTCATATTCACGGCAGATGGAAAGACTGTCATCTTTGGAACCGTCATTTACAAGAATCAGCTCATAATCCTGAAACGACTGATTCAGAACAGAATCAATGCATTTCGGAAGATATTTCTGAATGTTGTAGATCGGTACAATTACGCTAACCTCAGGCATTTTGTTTTCTCCCTGCGACTTTGGAAAGTACTTTCATACACAGTTCTTCTTTTGAAGCGACAAGAACAAGGAAATACACGGCAGCACCGGCAGCGACCTGAACGAGTGTTCCGGGCATCGTCTGCGGCATCTTTCTTCCCAGCAGCACTACCGCAGCAAACATCAGAAGAGATCCGGCGGAATACACTGCATAGCTTTTCTGCATGAAGGAAATATTCACTTTCCTTCTGATCAGAATCAGCTGTACGGCTGTTACGGTGCATTCGGCGATGAGACTTCCGATGATGGCACCATAGGCGCCGTATCTGGGAATCATAAAGAAATTAAAGCAGAAATTGACAACAGACCCGCAGATGACACTGGCACTGTACTGGTTGTACATGCCGGTGGGAACCATATACTGGATTCCGGTCACGTTCGACATGGATATGAAGATGATGATCGGACATCCGATCATGATCAGCGAGGATATGATCGGCCATTCCGGTATATACCAGCTGATAAAGTTCGGTGCGATCGCCATCATTCCGAAGCACATGGGGAACGCCAGAAGCATGCTGATCTTCATGGTTGTATTTACAAGCCCCTGCGCCTTGGCGGCACCGTCGCTGTCGTTGTAGAAAACGTTGGTTACTCTCGGCAGCATAACGCTTCCGATACTGGTGATGAAGTACAGGAACATTTTAACAATGTTCATGCTGGTCTTGTAGAAGGTAACTGCCTCTTCATTGTATAAGGCACCGACCATCGTTTCATCCAGCATGGTATAGACCGAGATGGCAATCGTCGGCACAAACAGCTGGAATGTCGCCTTGAAGTGATGCCTGTAAGCATCAATCAGTGATACTCTCTCAAATGTCAGGTACTGCCTCAGCTGTATAAACATGATTGCCTGTCCGAGCAGTTCCGCTCCGACATTGATCAGGATATACATCCAGAGATCCTCCGGCTTTTTGACCAGCAGGAGAATCAGTGCGACACCGACAATTTTAACGATGATATTCCTGATGCTGGCTTTCTTGAAGTCCTCGATTCCGTAGAAGAACCAGGTAATATCCAGCATGGAGGCGATCATGGTCAGTCCTGTCAGCCTGTAGTAGAACTGGTTTCTGGTTACGGCAAAGCGGATGAACAGATAGAAAGCCGCCATCGCAATCACCATGTCCGTCAGCTGCATGAAGAAAACTTCAAAGAATGTCCTGTTGAGTTCCTCTTTGTTGTTTCTTACCTTGGCGATCTGCCTGTTGCCGTAGTTGTTGATGCCGAGAATACCGAACAGGATGAACCAGTTCATGATGCTTCCGGCATAGTTGTATATGCCCAGAGCACTCTCGCCGAGATGTTTTGCATTGTACGGAATCAGAATCAGAGGAAGAACGATTTTAACCAGCTGATAGAGAATATTGTACAAATAGTTTTTGATCAGTTTTCTGTCCATAGTTTCTGAAACATTATATCACGTATGAAAGGCATGCGCTCGCAGCGCATTGCCCGTACGCCTCATATTTATCATTCCTTAAGGAACTGAAACGGCAGATCATATGATCTGCCTTGTTTCCTTCAGTGCTTCAGTATTTCGTCCGTGAATTCCAGCGCCCTTTCGACAATGGCATCCATATTGTAGTAGCGGTATTCCGCCAGTCTTCCCAGCAGATACAGATTACTGATTCCTTTCAGCAGATCCGTATATGCCTGATATCTTCCCTTTGATTCCTCGGTAAAGACCGGATAATACGGAACATTGCCCTTCTCTCCCGTTCTGTTGTAGACATACGGATATTCGACGGCAACCGTTGTTCTTTCTGCCGGCGGGTTAAACATCATCTTCTTGTATTCCGAAATACGTGTATAAGGATGGATTTCGGCGCTTGTCGGATAGTTTACCGTTGTGGCGGGCTGATAATCCCCGTCATGCGACTGCACGTCAAATTCAAGGCTTCTGTAGGACAGATCGCCGAGACAGTACTTCAGAAGATGATCCGCAAGACCCGTATAGATGACAATTCCGTCATACGGTTCTCCGTCAGCCAGCACTTTTTTGTTCTCTGTATCAACAGTGATATGATCTGCGGCATCCGTGTTCAGCCGGACCGTGATATTCGGATGATCCAGCATTTTTTCAAATATCGCCGTATAACCGTCCTTCGGCATTTTCTGGAAGCTGTCCTGGAAGTACCGGTCATCATAGCTGACAAGAACGGGAACCCTTGCGGTTACGGCAGGATCAATCTCCTCTGCCGTGTAGCCCCACTGCTTCATCGTATAGTATTTGAATACATGCTCGAAGATGTATTCTGCAAGCTCATTGATCTCCGGATCCGGATTCTTCCGCAGCTCGAGAATCGGCACTTTCTTTCCCATGCCGTATGCGGAAATCAGAACGGATTTCAGATGATCCGCCTTTTCTTTTTCAAACAGCATTTCAATGCTTGTCAGATTGAACGGAATCGGAACGAGTCTGCCCTCAATCCAGCCGAGAACTCTGTGTTCATAGTCAAACCAGTCCGTGAAGCGGGACAGGAATGCAACAGCCTTTTCGGAATTTGTATGGAAAATATGAGGACCGTATTCATGACGGAGCACATGATTCTCATCACAGTAGTCATATGCGTTGCCGCCGATATGATTTCTCTTTTCCAGTATCAGCACTTTTTTCCCGGCTTCCGCCAGTTTTCTTGCGCTTACGGCACCGGCAAATCCGGCACCGGCTATAACGGCATCATAGTCCCTGATCATACTCTGTCCTTATACATTTCAGCATAGTAGTTCTGATATTCGCCGTTGATGATATGCGTCCACCATTCCTTGTTGTTCAGATACCACTCAATGGTTCTGCGGATGCCTGTATCAAATGAATACTCCGGCTTCCAGCCGAGTTCAGTCTCAATCTTTGTCGGATCCATCGCATAGCGCAGATCATGACCCGGTCTGTCCTTGACAAAATGAATCAGGGATTCCGGCTTGCCCAGTTCCTTCAGGATAGTTTTGACAACTTCCAGATTGGAACGTTCGTTGTGTCCGCCGATGTTGTAGATTTCTCCCGGCTTTCCCTTTCTGACAATCAGATCAATTGCGCTGCAGTGATCCGTAACATACAGCCAGTCACGCACGTTGGCGCCTTCTCCGTAAACAGGAAGCGGCTCATCGTTCAGAGCCCTTGAAATGATCAGCGGGATCAGCTTTTCGGGGAAATGATACGGGCCGTAGTTGTTGGAGCAGCGGCTGATCGTAACAGGAAGACCGTATGTTCTGTGATATGCCAGAACAAGCAGATCCGCAGATGCCTTGGATGCGGAATACGGAGATGATGTATGAATCGGCGTATCTTCGCGGAACAGAAGATCCGGCCTGTCCAGAGGCAGATCACCGTATACTTCATCGGTCGATACCTGATGATATCTCCTGATGCCGTATTTTCTGCATGCATCCATCAGAACCTGAACGCCCATGATATTTGTTTCCAGGAATATTTCCGGATTTTCAATGGACCGGTCAACATGTGACTCTGCCGCAAAATTGATTACGACATCAAACTTCTCATCTTCAAAGAGCTGATAAACGAACTCCCTGTCGCAGATATTTCCTTTTACGAATTTAAAATTCGGTTCGTTCATGATCGGTTCAAGTGTTTCCAGATTTCCCGCATATGTCAGTGCATCCAGAACAACAATCTGATCCTCCGGATACTGATGAACCATCATATGCGCATAATTGCCGCCGATAAAGCCGGCGCCGCCTGTTACCAGCATTTTCATAAGCCGAGTTCCTTCCTGATTCTTTCTGTTTCCAGTCTGACACCTTCTTCAAAGCTTACTTTCGGCTCATAGCCTGTCAGACTCTTCAATTTATCGATATTCAGCACAATTGCCTGTACAACATGCACCGAACTCTTTTTATACTCCACTTTGATCTCTTTCCCGGTGCTCTTTTCAACTTCATAGATCACTCTGGAAAGTGAAATCGGTTCACCGCTTCCGACATTGACGGTTTCGCAGTTCACATCATTCTGAATCAGGCCTGCGATCGCCTCCGCCAGATCAGTGATATAGAAATAGTCGCGCACGGAATCATCCGACGCCCACATTTCAAATGTTTCGTTCAGGTATGCCTTTCTGATCAGAATCGGAATCACTCCCTGCCGCTTTCCGGCTACCTGATAACCGCCGAAAGGATTGGAAAGACGAAGGATCAGATAATCAGCACCGCTGTTTCTGATGACCTCCTCAATCCCCGCTTTGGATTTGGCATACAGAGATACCGGATGCAGTGCGCTGTTTTCACAGATCGGTTCATGGCTGTCGCCGTAAACCGTTCCGCCGCTGGAAAAGAACACAAATCTTCTGGCATGTCCTTCCTTGACAACCTTCAGGAGCTCCCTGTATGTACCGAATATTTTTTCCAGTGCCTCAGCCTCATTGATATCGGAGGCGTCGTTGGCAACCAGTGCAATGGTATCCACTATGACGGCATCTTCCATGTCCATCTTTGACAATTCTTCCGGATTCAGCGCATCAACATATCTGAAGCTGTCTGTCATCGGCACATACGGACTGTCTATGCCCCAGATTTCAGCCTGAAAGCGGTCCTTCAGAAGGACATAGAGATTGTATCCGAGATAACCGCAGCCGAGAAAAACTATTTTCATCAGTTTTTGCCTTTCTTGTTATAAGTTGTCTGTATACTGCCTTTCGCAATGTTTCTGAGATGTGTTCCGTACGGGCTCTTGCCGTATTCCTCAGCGGCATTCAGAAGCTGTTCTTCATTGATCCACTGATTGTAATAGGCAATTTCCTCGGGTACGGAGATACGGATGCCCTGAACCTCTTCAACAAGCTTTACATATTCGGAAGCCTGTGACAGCGATTCGATTGTTCCGGTATCGAGCCATGCAAATCCCCTGCCGAGAACCTTGCAGTCAAGTTCCCCGTTGGCAAGATAAATCTTGTTCAGATCGGTGATTTCGTATTCGCCTCTTGCGGAGGGCTTCAGCTCCTTTGCATATTTCACGACCCTGTTGTCATAGAAATACAGTCCCACAACCGCATAGTTTGACTTCGGATGCGCAGGCTTTTCCTCAAGTGACAGAACCTGTCCGTCTTCATTGAACTCTGCCACTCCGAACCGTTCGGGATCATTGACATATTTGCCGAATACCGTCGCATGATTTCTGGATTCGGTATTGGCTACGGCCTCCCGCAGCATTCTGCCGAAATGGTTGCCGTAGAAGATATTGTCTCCCAGAATCAGACATACATCGTCATCGCCGATGAATTCCTCTCCCAGAACAAATGCCTGTGCCAGACCGTTGGGCACTTCCTGTACCTTGAAGGAGAAATGAACCCCGAACTGTGAACCGTCCCCGAGCAGACGCTCAAAGTTCGGCAGGTCCACAGGTGTGGAGATAATCAGTATATCCTGGATTCCCGCAAGCATCAGTGTGCTCAGGGGATAATAAATCATCGGTTTGTCATAAACCGGCAGCAACTGTTTTGATGTGACCCGCGTTAAAGGATACAGACGTGTTCCGCTTCCTCCGGCCAATATGATACCTTTCATAAATTCCTCCTGAATCCGTGTATATGATAACATATCAGACCGCAAAAACCGAAGAAAGGGAAGACCTTAATTCTGTCTTCCCTCATGAATCTCTGGTTTCTTCAGTATTTTGCTAGCCTTCCGGATTTGCCGGCTCGGAAGGTGCCGGGTCAGCCGGAGGTTCCGGTACCGGCGTCGGGTCAGCCGGAGGCTCCGGTATCGGTGTCGGGTCAGGTGTCGGCTCCGGTATCGGTGTAGGATCAGGCGTCGGCACAGGCGTCGGCTCAGGTGTAGCCGGAACGGGTGTCGGCGTCGGGTCGGGCGTCGTCACAGGTGTCGGCGTTGTATCCGGCGTCGGTGTCGGATCGGTTCCCGGCGTTGGATCAGTTCCCGGTGTCGGATCGGCACTCGGTGAAGGTGAAGGTTCAGCCGTAGGCACTTCGATTGCCGCACAGGCCTTCGGTGTCACCGTCATATCTTCATTTACGACATAGCTTTCCTGAGCCCAGGTGAAGATCTGCTTGGCGGTCTTTTCGGGAGGAGCCACCCTTTCTCCCTTATTCACGGTTTTCCTCATGATTTCTTTTCCGTCACAGTCATTGAAGATAATCGTGAACTTCTCCGCTTCGGGTGTCGGCGTGGCGTCATTGTTGACAACCGTCACGCTGATATAGGAGATGGAACTCAGCACTGTTCCCGGACCCGGCGAATAGGACAGAATCGTTCCGTTCGGATAGGAAGGATCCTGCACATATGTGATGCTCAGGCTGAAGCCCATGGAGTTTGCCAGAGCCTGCAGTGTTCCGATATCCCTGCCGATGTAATTGCCGAGCGTCTCAGGCACGACAGCCGGTATCATAGGCTCGCTGTAGACTTCCGCGGAGATTGTCTCATCAGGATAAACCCAGTTGCTTGACCACTGAATCGAGGATTTCTGCGTAATAGCGGTTGCCATGTCAATATTGCGCATCACGGCATTTCTTGTGGCTGCCAGGGAACCGTTCCAGAGTCTGTAAATATACAGTGACATCTGCAGTCCGTCATCCCAGAGACCCGAAGAATAACCGGTGACTCTGGAGTTTACGATATGGAATACCTTTTCAACCTGTTCCTGGTTGTAGTATCTGTTGACCTTCTGAAGCGCATACTTCATGAAGCCGGTCATCTGTTCCACGGAAATGTTGGTCTGGATATTGTCGCCTGCCGCATCCAGCACATTCAGGAATGTATTGATATCCCTGGTACGCATGATTGTGCGGACAATGGCTTCAATGACCTGCTGCTGGTGCTGCTGGCGGGCAAAGTCACCTGTTGCGAACAGATGTCTTTCTCTTGCAAAGGCAAGCGCCTGCTCACCGTTGAGCAGCACGTTCTCACCTGCCGGAACCCAGACTGTATAGTGGCCTCTCTGCGTGGATGCGGACTGGCCGACAAATTCAACCGGTGAATTTACGACAATTCCGCCGAGGGCATCGACAATGTCAACGACACCCTGGAAATTGACTTCCGCATAATAGTCGATGTCAACGCCGACAAGCTTCGAAATCGTGTCAATCGTGCACTGCCTGCTGACCGCACGTGCCGCATTCAGCTTGGAGGAGTTTCCGCCGTAGCAGGTAATCGGCACATAGCTGTCTCTGGCCAGGGAGGACATTGTGACCTTCATTGAAATCGGGTTCACCGAGCACAGGATCATCGTATCGGAAAGACCGTCGGCATTTCCGATCAGAAGGATCGTGAACGGATCCTTTGTCAGGTCCTTGTCGGCACCGGTTGTATTCTGAATGACAACCTTGTCCTCATAATCGGCGATTGATGCCGTATTGCCCAGATACGAAGACAGTCCGGTCTCATTGGCATACATTGATTCATAATTTGACGGAAGAACCGCACAGTCAATCTCACCGTTGAACAGTGCCAGCAGCATCGTCGGATAATCCTGGAACTCTTCATAGGAAACCATCAGCTTCTGGGCATCGAGATTGCTTTTGCCCAGGCTTCCCGAACTTGTATCAGCCGCATAGCCGACGGTTTTTCCGTCGAGCTGTCCGACATCGGTAATTGTCTGCTTTCCGTCTTCGCTGTATACGACAAGGGACGCATAAACCGATTCGGTTGTTGTGGCAGCCGTCATCTTGTCAAGATTGGAATTGACTTTGGAGACGGCATAAGCCGCATAGGAACCGACACCGAGAATGCCGCCCATCAGCACTGCACAGAGAATGTAAACCGGTGTTTTTCTTGAACGCATGCCGATGATTACGGAGATATTCAGCAGAAGCAGCAGTGCCAGCACGGCAATGTTGATCTTCATGAAAAGATTTCCGCTGAGATTTGAGAATCTCGTTGTATTCAGCATGACGTAGAGAACCGCGACATTGGCCGCAACTGTCAGTGCGGTAATGATGATATTGATGACTGATGTGTCACCTTTCACACGCATACGGGATGCGGTATGACTGTTTCTTTTTCTGCTCATAATCCGCCTCCTCAGCTGTTGGCTGCTTCCCATGCAATGACACTCGGCATGTCATAGAATTCCGCAATTTCCATTCTTCCGTTGTTGTCCACGACCTGGAAACGGACATGATCCGGGAAATTCGCAAGATCAACCTTCGCATTGCTGTCATATGTCCATTTGACCTGTACCTGATAGCAGTCCATTGTCACATGCGGGTCGCTGGTCACAACTTCAAAATCATCCGTCTTAAATGTTTCGGCATCCGTCATGACTTCTTTTACCTGCGGAAGGTTCTCCCTTCCGTACTGGCTGATGTAAAGATCAAGGTCCCTGTAGTAATCGCTCAGTGCCCAGGATTCAAAGGAAGTGTACTTCGGTCCGTAGATATACTGCTGTCCGCCCACTTCATAGTTTCCGTCCTTGTTTGTCCATGTGAAAAAATCAGACACAAACGCATATACCACCGCTTCCGCCTGCTCTTCCTTGGTTCCGGATTTCAGAGTGTCCGTAAGCTTCTGGAAATACTCCTTCTCTACCTCGGTCGGGTTGTTTCCGATCCGGTAGAGATCGTTTTTCATGGAATTGTCCATGTCGGCCACAAGTTCCGACTCCGTGCCTTCATTGGCCACCGTTGACTGCCTGCGCACTCTGATCATGTTTAATATGAAAGCCGCTATAACTGCCGCAGACAGAAGCAGAATAATCACAGTCATCGTGTTGTTGATGATTTTGTTTCTTCTTCTCGCTGCCCTGTCGGCATATTTTTCCCTGCCGGCGCGGCGGGATTCCGCTCTTTCTTCTGACATCAGGATACCTCCTTCTGAAGTTTATTTACTCGTAATATTTCTTGATAATATACTGCGGTCTGCCTTTGACCTCATCATATGTTTTGGAAAGATACTCACCGACAATGCCGATCGCAAGAAGGATCACCCCTCCGAAAAACAGCACGGCGGAAAGCAGAACCGCATTGAATGAAACAGCCTTTCCCGCCAGTGACATCACCAGCAGGACAAGCAGTTCCAGCGTCATGATTCCGGTCAGTGCGCCACCGGCGAATTCGGACAGCCGCAGCGGTACGTTGGTGTATTCGACAATACCGTCCAGCGCATAGCGGAACAGCTTGAAGAAAGACCATTTTGTTTCCCCGGCAACACGCTCGATATTCTCATATTCCAGATATTCCGTCTGATAGCCGACCCAGACAAACAGACCTTTTGAGAAACGGCTGTATTCCTTCAGCGACAGGATCGAATCAACGACCTGACGCTTCATCAGTCTGAAGTCACGGGCACCGTCGACGATCTCGACTTCAATCCACTGGTTGATCAGCTTGTAGAACTGTCTGGCAAACCAGGAACGGATCTTCGGTTCACCGGCTCTTGTCACACGCCTTGTCCCGACGACGTCGTCCCCGTTTTTCTCCATGGTTTCAAGCATTCTGGGCAGATATGCCGGCGGATCCTGCAGATCGGAATCCATGACCGTTACATAGTCTCCCTTGGCATGTCTCAGACCTGCCAGCAGGGCCGCCTCCTTGCCGAAGTTTCTGCTGAAATCCACAACTTTGACTTCGGACGGATGGGCATTGTGCAGGGCCAGCATTTTATTCAGTGTCTGATCTTTGGAGCCGTCATTGACAAAAATGATCTCGTGATCAAGATCCATCTTGTTTACGACTTCCGTGACCGCTTCATAAAACAGGTCGACTGTCAGTTCTTCGTTATAACACGGAACTACGATTGATAGCAGAGCCATGAAGGATACCTCCAAAACATATTTATTATACCTTACAGAAAGCTGTGATTCAAAATATACGGGAACCACAGCTTTGGAATTCGGTTTTTACAGGTTGTCTTTCTTGAAATTCCTGAAAATCCAGGCGAAAAGCATGATATTCCATCCCCGCACCATCGAGAAGTATCTGTTTTTCAACCCTCCCATGGATTTCAGATACGGGTTTTTATGCCAGTCCGGGAATTCGCTGTTGAGCAGGTCCCAGCCCATGCGGATGGTCCGGTTTCTGTCTTCCCTGTCCCTGATCCGTGCACTTCGCAGGAAGCTGTTGCCAAGGAAGAATTTGATGTGGATATACTCCAGGGCATCATGATATTCCTCATACAGACCGTGGTCCCGGTAATACTGCAGGATGATCCGGAAAACACTGATCATGTTCTTCACCTGATCGTTGTTGTTGTGGGTGATAGACATATCATGCTGCACATAGCGTACATAGGGCTTTCCGGTAAAGCCGATCTTTCTGACATGACAGCTCATGCAGTACAGCCAGCAGGCATCCTCATACCGGTTTCCCTTCGGAAAAACAAGATCGAGACTGCGGACAAATGATGTCCGGTAGAGTTTGTTCCAAAGCACGGCAAACAGATTCACCATCATGTCCTGTCCCGGCTCATACGGTCCGTCCTTCTGCAGTGTCTCCCCTTCCGAATTCACCCAGTAAAAATCAGATACGGCAACATCCAGTTCCTTTTCCCCGGCCAGTGCGTACAGGTCGCTGAACATTTCCGGCACCGTATAGTCATCACTGTCCAGAAATCCGAAATAGTCTCCTGTCACTTTGGAAACGCCGAAATTCCTGCATTCGGCAATTCCCTCATTGATCTTGGAGAACACTTTCATATTCAGTTCCGGATGATTTCTCTGATAATCCTCCAGAACGGACAATGTACCGTCCGTACTTCCGTCATTGACGGCAATAATTTCAATATCCTTCAATGTCTGTGCTGCAAGTGAATCCAGTGATTTTACAACCGTATCACGGCAGTTGTAGCACGGGACAACAACTGATACTTTCGGCATTACGCACTCTCCTTTGCCTCATGAACATGATTGAGAAGTACTGCGGTGAGCAGTGCCATGAAAATCGTCGTAATAAACTGATCCAGCATATGTCCTGACAGCCAAGCGCTGCCGAAGCCGGCACAGACGCTGACAACAAGAATCATGTTCTCAAGATTGATCAGCTTTCTGAAATATCTGACAAACATGACAAAGCCGTACAGGCAGATCAGAACCCACGGCAGAACACAGAGCACTT
The DNA here is from genome assembly GCA_024696355.1 of Solobacterium sp. Classification (GTDB taxonomy): domain Bacteria; phylum Bacillota_I; class Bacilli_A; order Erysipelotrichales; family Erysipelotrichaceae; genus Bulleidia. Next base: position 1,740 of record JAILGV010000003.1, on the reverse strand, counting down.
CGCCGGCATAGCCGAGAAGATAGATCTGCATTGCAAAGTCTTTTTCCAGAACGATGGAGCCGTTCATGAATGTGCTGTATCCCATGCCCAGAATTTTCTCCGCAGACGTCAGGTTTTTATACTTGTACTTTGTGAAGATGGTTTCAACCTGTCTGCCGCTGACACGGTCAAATACCGGCATCATGCAGACATCAAACCAGAATTTCGGATCATGCTGGTAGGAGTAAAAGTCCGTATAGTACATCGACGGAACAGACTGGATATATCTGCCGTTGATGCCGTATGTCTCGAATGCATACACATAGAAATTGATGTATTCGACCGATCCCGGCACAAGATCCTCGGCCTTGAGAAGCTCATCCCCGGCAAACTGGATCATATTGTTGGAAAGCAGTGCGACATCGTTTTTTGCATCGACCTTCTGATTCTGCACAGCCGGTGTCCAGTTCAGTATGGCACCGAACAGCGCAGCCGAACACAGACATACCAGTGCCGTATTCTTCTGAAATTTCACTTCCTTCAGAACAAATGCATCAAAGGCATAAATCACCAGGAACATCAGCGGGACCAGCAGCGCGCCGTAAGTGGCGACTCTGGTTGCCAGCATCTGCATGCCCAGCGACTGCACGATGATCAGGACGGTCATTCTCCTTTTCGTCTTCGCATCTTCCTCAACCGCCATAAAGTAATACATCAGCGGCAGAAGCATAAACAGCAGAATGCCGACCGTGTTTCCCTCGTTGAACAGGAACTTGGAGGCCAGTGTCCGGGGATGATACCAGTTGTATATACCCGAAAACCAGGAAAAGAAGTTGCCGACGGTATTGCCGTAATATGTGCTTTTCGCACTGACAAACAGATCTCCCAGCACAATCGGAATACTGATGACAGCCGAAAGAAACATGACGATGTTCCGCAGTTCCTTCCTTGTAAAGTGCTCGTGATAAATGAAATAAACCGCACCGTAGGGCAGAACGAGCGTCAGAACATAAGTCAGCTCCTGCCAGACGGTGAAGACAAAGTTATCGGTAAAATCAAGCCGTTCCCTTAACGCAGCTGCCTGCCTGCAGTGCAGTGCGAAATACGCCAGAAGCGCGGCACCGTACAGAAAGGCAAATACAAAGGTCCGCTTCTTTTTCGGCTCCCTGAGCAGGAATGACCAGATCAGAAGACCCGGCAGGATCAGGAATCTGACAACTGTCGCAAATCTGGGCAGGCCGAACTGATCCAGGAAATCATAAAAAAGATAATCCAGGTCGATTAACGGCTGAATCACGATTAAAAGTATGATCGCTCTGTGAAGCAGTTTTTCACTGAATATTTTCTTCACGGCTTAAAAAACCTCCATGAACTCTTTCAGAATCTCATCGTTGGGATAGACATAATTTCTGAGCATCAGTTTCCTGTCTTCCAGCTCACCCATGGAACAGAGGGCATTCTTGAGACCTTCGGTCAGTCCCTTCTGACTGTTTTCCACAATCCAGCCGTAGTCGTCACAGGTAATCTGCTCGTCACATCCGCTGACTTTTCTCGTCAGAACAGGCGTGCCGCAGATCAGGCTATCATTGATGACTGTCGCAAATCCCTCATAAAGACTGCTTAAAGGAAACAGGTCGCATTTTCTGATCATGCCGTAGGGATTCTGCCGGTAGCCCAGGAATACGACATGATGCATGTCCATGTCCTTCACCATCTGCCGCAGCTTCTCTTCCTCCTGTCCGCCGCCGACAAGATACAGTG
>JAILGV010000168.1 GCA_024696355.1 Solobacterium sp. | reverse complement strand
TCAAGCTTCCTGATCCTGATACAGTGCCTGCGGGAGGGGAGGGAACACCCTTCCGCAGCTGAGGTTTACAGCAATGCTGTACATTCCGCTCGGTATATCTGTCGGTCATATGCAGTTATCCGGTCAATTAACCGGTCGTATCAGAATGTGTATTTAAATGTTATTCAATCAGCAATATTACTGTTTACAGGACTGACAGGCAGCAGTGCATAATTTCATGAAATATGCGGTAAATATAAATATCGCATAACATACATTATGCGAAGTATATGAAATAAAGCGGCGATTTAAGCATACAGACGGCACACAGGTTTCAGAACATACTACAGCATGCTGTTAATTCCGGACTGAATTCAAATATAAAAATGCAGACTGTTTTCAGATCACAGTTCTGCATCCGATGAATGATCATTCAGTTTTAAATATGTATTCCGGCAGCTAAATCTTTCAGGCATCTCTTATATTACCCGTACTGCCGCTGTATATGAACCGTTCACGGCCGTCTGAGAGATTGCGCAGCCGGTATTTACCTTACAAATGAATTCCCGATCGCTCTCATCGGGTCATATCATCCGCTGATGATTGTAAAAACACTTTGTCAGAATGCATTGCAGCTGCTGCAGATACGCTTTGATTCAGATAAGATCTAACCGGCCGCTGACACCGGCGCAGACGTCTGAGCATCCTGTCCGTGATATTCACGTTCTTTTGTAACACTTACAATTCTGTTTCCGTCGGATTCTATGATTATTGTTCCGTGATAATCTGTTCTGTATGTTTCCGCCCTTTTGTGCAATCTTGTTAAAACATTCACATTCGGCAGTCCATATTCATTATGCCACCCTACCAGTATCACCGCATAATCCGGATCAACCTCATCCAGAAATTCATCACTTGTAGCATCGTAGCTTCCGTGATGACCGACCTTAAGTACATCAGCCTTCAAATCCCGGTCAAGAATGGTACTCTCAGCCGCCCTTCCGGCATCACCGGTAAACAGAAATGCTGTTTTTCCGAATGATACTTTTATAATTGCTGAATACTGATTCAAGTCATCAGACTCCAGTGTACGTGACGGAGACAGTACCGCAGCTTTATATTCGTCCGTTTCAGCGATTACCGTCCCCTCTTCAGCCGCTGTTACTTTTCTGCCTTCCGCCCTGGATTTTGCATTGAAGCTTTCGAGTGCCCATGGATTCTCTATATAAATGTTTTCCGGATAATAACCCAGATATACATTCTGTACATCAAAATGATCAAATATGTCATACATGCCGCCGATATGATCCATATGCGGATGTGTGCCGATCAGATAATCGATTCTGGTAATATTTAATTTCTTAAGATAAGCAGTCACAACCGGACCGTCATCGAAATCACCCGCATCAATCAGCATGATTTTCCCGTCCGGAAGTACGACCAGTTCCGATTCCGACTGCCCGGTGTCTATAAAGTGAACAGTCAGATTGTTTTCAAAGGAATACGGACTGCTGTATTGGGGCAGCCATATAAAATATGCGTAAATTCCGGTCAATACAGCCGCAAACAGCCGCAGTATGATTCCATACCTGTGATCAGGATAAGGAAGCAGAATCAGGCTTAAAATGATCAATATGAATGTATAAAGCGGATTGGATGTTCCGATATATATCGCCAGCGAAAATAATGCTGCCGATATCACTAATCTGACTGTTTTCAGAGTATTCCTTCTGTGCATACAGTTATTATAAATGAAAAGACACTCCTGCGAGTGTCCTGCATTTATTGTTATACTTCAGGGAATCAGTTAACGCGGTCCTTCAGCTTCTTGGAAGCCTTGAAGCCGGGAATTCTGCTTGAAGGAATCTCAATTAATTCCTTTGTCTGAGGGTTGATGCCCTGGCGGGAAGCTCTTTCCTTAACTTCAAATTTGCCGAATCCGCTGATGTCAACTCTGTCACCGTTTTCAAGAGCAGCAGCCATTGTCTCAAATACCATGTCTACAATTTCAGCTGCTTCTTTCTTTGTGAAGTTATAAGTTTCAGCGATTGTTTCTGTAATAGTCTTCTTATTAACATCATTCATAATAATAATCCTCCTCACGATGCGTTATATATGTTATCACGTTAAACGTGCAAATCAATACTTGACATACTGAAATATCGGTATTATCAGGCTTTATTCAATTTTTGAACAAAGGCTTTCTATCAGGCTGTTCAGTGATTCTCCGGTCAGATTTTTAACGCCGGCAGCGTTCCTGTGGCCACCGCCGTTGAAATGTTCGGCGACCTCGTTGACTGCAATTTCCTTGGAGCGCAGGCTTCCGTCATATACAAGATTTCCGTCCAGTTCTTTCTGTGTGAATACAGCCCATACAAGAAATTCCCTGACCTGCCCTATTTCAGTGATGAAGTTTCTGGCTCTGCCTGCATCAATATTCCAGGTTTTCAGATCTTCCAGGGTAATCACAATATATGCCAAGTGACTGCCCTTCATGCGGATATGCGTTCTGACCCAGGCGGCAAAACGGAATTCGTCCAGCGACTGATCAAACAGTTCCCTGTTGATTTCAGGAATATCAATGCCGAAACCGGCAAGGAAGGAAGCCATAGCCAGCGTATGCGATGTTGTGTTGTTCGTTTTGAAGCACAGCGTATCAGTCAGGATACCGCGGTACAGGTATTCCGCGGTAAGCAGACTCATTTTCTGACCGGTGCAGTCCCTGAAAAAACGGGTAAGTATTTCTGATGCAGCCGCCGCATTTTCATATACGTATTCATCGCTGCCGAAATGCTCCCGGTTCGGATGATGGTCAATCTTAATTACCCTGACTGCAGTCTGAAAACGGCTGTCATCCACTCGTGCAGCATTTGCAGTATCAACTACGATCGCCAGACTTTTTCTGATGGTATCATCGCTGACAATATCACTGGCTGGCCATTCAGCCTGTGAACAGGATTCATAACCCAGTGCATAGACTTTCTTGGCCGGCCAGTTTTCGTTAATCCATTGTTTCAGCCCGAACTGACTTCCGACTGCATCACAGTCCGGATGTTCATGCCGGAATATTGTGATGATATCATGCCTGACGATCTCTTCAAGAAGAGATCCGAATTCCATGAAATTACAGACCGAGCAGTCTTACTGTATCGCGGGCAATAACCAGTTCTTCGTTTGTCGGAATTACGTATACGGCAATCTTGGAATCAGGTTTGGAAATCAGGCATTCCTTGCCGTGAACATTCTTGTTGAGATCGTAGTCAATGGAAAGACCCAGACCTTCTTCAAGATGTGTGAGAACTCTGCGGCGCATATTGACATCATTTTCACCGAGACCGGCTGTAAATACGATTGCGTCAACATGACCCAGCTGCATATAGTATCCGCCTACCACATTGATAACACGGTTTGTGTACAGATCAACTGTCAGTCTTGCACGCGGATCGCCTGCTTCAAGAGCAGCCTGGATGTCTCTTGCATCGGAAGAAATGCCGGAAACACCGAGCATACCTGAACGCTTGTTGAGGAATGTATCCATTTCATCAGGTGTGCAGCGAAGCTTCTTCATCATGTAGAATACGACAGTCGGATCGATATCACCGGAACGTGTTCCCATCATGATGCCGCCGAGCGGTGTAAGACCCATGGATGTATTAACGCACTTGCCGCCTTTGATAGCCGTAATGGATGCACCATTGCCGAGATGGCATGTGATCATGTTGAGATCTTCAGGCTTTTTGCCCATCAGCTCGGCAGTTCTGATGTTGACATACTGATGTGATGTGCCGTGAGCACCGTAACGTCTGATCTTGTACTGTTTGTACCAGTCATAAGGTACCGGGAACATATAGCTTTCCGGACCCATGGACTGATGGAATGCTGTATCAAATACAAATACATGTCCGATTTCCGGAAGAGCTTCCTTGAATGCTCTGTAGCAGACGAGGTGAGCAGGATTATGCAGCGGTGCAAGCTCGCAAAGTTCATCAACCTTTGCGACAACATCTTCATCAACAACTACTGACTGGTCAAAGTACGCACCGCCCTGGACGATACGGTGACCTGCAGCCTTGATTTCATCAAGACTTTCAACGATTTTGTTTTCAATCAGAGCATTCAGCAGAAGTTCAACTGCTTTTTTATGATCAGGAATCGGAAGTGTCTGTGACTTCTTTTCACCGTCGATCTTAATTGTGAACTGACCCATATCCTGGCCGATTCTTTCTGCCTGGCCGCTTGTCAGCACAACCTCTGACGGCATGTCAAATAACTGGAACTTCAATGATGATGAACCCGAATTTACTGAAATAATCTTACTCATAGTTTCCTCCTTCAATTTCAGTATGTTTACACTGATTTACAAGATCCAATATTTCCTGATCATCAGTTTTATTGCAGATCAATTCATAAATACTGTTACGCTTTTCGGAAAGAGATACACAGCAAAGTATCTCTTCATAATGCAGCAGATCCTTTTCAACCCGCTTAACGGTATCGTGGACAGCAGCTCTTGAAATATCAAGAATCTCGGATATTTCCTGCAGGGAAAGATCTTCACGGTAATAAAACCGGCATATTTCCTGCTGTTTGGCTGTCAGAAGTCCACCGTAGTAATCGAGAAGCGTATTGATCCTGATTTTATCCTGCATTATCCTGAAGTGCCTCCGAAATACTGTACAGATAGGCATCCAGATCAAAAGGTCTGAGATCTTCGGGGTTTTCACCGAGTCCTATATAGTACACAGGAAGGTGCAGCTTATGCTTGATCGATATAATAATACCACCTTTTGCAGTCCCGTCCATTTTCGTCAGGATAATTCCTGTAAGATTAGTAGCATTATTAAATATTTCTGCCTGTGAAAGACCGTTCTGTCCGGTTGTTGCATCCAGAATGAGCCATGTGTTGTGCGGTGCGCCTTCAATTTCTTTTCCGGCGACGCGGTTCATTTTGGAAAGCTCCGCCATCAGGCTGACTTTATTCTGAAGCCGTCCTGCAGTATCGCACAGCAGAACATCGATATTGTTTTCCCTGGCATATCTGCATCCGTCTACGATTGCGGCACTCGGATCTCCGTTTTCCCGTCCCTTGATCGTCGGCACATTCAGACGCTCACCCCACTGGGCAAGCTGCTCAATGGCACCGGCACGGAATGTATCGGCCGCCACAAAACCTACGGATTTGCCCTCTTTCTGATACATTGCCGCAAGCTTTGCGCATGTGGTGGTTTTACCTGATCCGTTGACACCTTCCATGAGAATAACCGTCGGACCGTTTTCATTGAAGCGGATCGGTTCATCAGGATACTCTTCATAGATTTCCTTCATCGTTTTCATCAGGAAATTCATTGCCCATTTAAAGGAAACGTTGACGTACTTGTCGGCAAATTCACGCAGCTTTTCGCAGATCATATCTGCCAGTTCAATGCCGACGTCACTTTCCAGAAGAACAATGGTCAGCTGTTCCAGAAATTCATCATTGACACCCGTATATTCGAACTGCAGTTCATTCAGTCTTTTCCCGAAGGCATTTGACTTTTTGAACCCGCTCAGATAGATAGCCTTATCATCTTTTTTTGAGAAGACACTTTTCAGTGTATCCAGAAAACTCATTGATTCACCTCCTGCCCTTCGGCCATGCTGACAGCATCACGCAGTTCAACCTTCAGCATCTGTGAAACACCCTGTTTCTGCATGGTTACACCATACAGTACATCTGTATTCTCCATCGTGCCGGGCCTGTGTGTTACAACTATAAACTGCGTCTGATCTGTATAATTGTGCAGATACTGTGCAAAACGTTCGACGTTGCTCTGATCAAGCGCTGCCTCAACCTCATCGAGAATAACCAGCGGAACAGGCTTCACTTTCAGAATTGCAAACAGCACGCATAATGCGATAAGTGACTTCTCACCGCCCGAGAACAGCATGTTGTTCTGTACGGCTTTTCCGGGAGGCTGGGCATCAATATCAATGCCGGTATTGAGAAGATCAGCCGGATCTTCCAGGATCAGCCTTGCTTTTCCGCCGCCGTACAGATGCCTGAAGATATCATTGAATTCCCGGTTGATCTTGTCAAACATCTCCCTGAACTGCTTTGTCATGACACGGTCCATTTCATCAATAGCCGCCAGAATCTTGTCACGGCTCTGCGTCAGTTCGTCAATCTGCTTTTTCAGGAATTCATAGCGCTCGTTGACTTCCGTATACTGTTCCGGCGCTTCCATGTTTACGTTTCCGAGATGCTCAATATCACTTCTCAGCTGAGCGACTTCCTCACGGGCATTTTCCACCGCCGTATCAGTGACCTTTGTACGGGCAAATTCATATGTGAGCTTATACTCGGAGGCCAGACGGCTGAGATTGTTCTCAATCTTTGTTTCAAGCCTTCCCTGATCGATCTTGATTGCATTTGCGGAGGCAATGGCCAGACTCTGATCTTTTCTCAGCTGTCTGAGCTGCTGTTCCTTCCGTTCCGTATCTGCGTTGATCGTAATTCTCTGCTCACGCTTTGCCTTGATCTGCGATGTGATATCATCCCTGTTTCCGTAGGCTTTATTCAGTCTGAAAACAGTTTCATCGGTTTCGTTTCTGTCTGCCGGGGAGGCATCCCCTTCCGGATGAAGCAGGGCAAGATCATTCTTCAGCTTTTCATACTTTGCCTGTTTCGCATCTACTACAGGTTCAAGTGAAGCACCGGATATTCTGTTCTGCTGCAGTCTTCTGGAAATTGTTTCCCTGAGATTCTGCGCCTCGTCAAGTGCTTTTGAGGCCAGAGCCACTCTTGCCGACTGGGCATCAATATCCTTTCTGATCTGAGCAGCTTCCCTCTGAACCGTCACCGGCGTCGTATTGCGCTTAAGCCGTCCGCCGGTCATTGATCCGCCGCGGTGAATTACTTCACCGTCGGTCGTGACAATATTGTACATCCGCTTTGTCAGAGCACTGAGCTGGTTTCCGGCTTCCATGGAATCTGCAACGAGAACATTATTCAGCAGTGCGTCAACGACCGGCTGGAATTTTTCCTCGCAGGTCACAAACTGTGATGCAGTGCCGAGATATCCCTTTGTATTTTCACATATGACACGTGCATCATGTGAAACGTATCTGGGCTGGCAGACATTGATCGGAAGGAATGTCGCCCTTCCGCTCTGATTCCTTTTCAGGAACCTGATGGCATCTCTCGCAGCTTCCTCATCTGCAGTGACAATATTGTACATTGCTCCTCCGAGGGCTTCGGAAACAGCCTGTTCATAGCCGTCTGCTGCGTGAATCACCTGACCGATGACACCCATGATGCCGTGCAGAGCGTTCCTGTTGTCCATGATCGATTTGGTTCCGGACTGCCGCATGGACGAAAAAGGATCCTTGAGAAGATTCTCAAGGTATGCCTGCTGGTTCTGCATGCTGCGCAGGATTCCCTGTGCCTGTTCGTATTCATTGCTCGCATCAAATACCTTCTGGGCAGCCTGCCTCAGTCTTTCGGAATCAAGTGTAATTTCATGATTCAGAGATTCAAGACGCTCGCGCCTGTCATCATATTCGGCTTTGGCTGCCTCGAGCAGTCCTCTTGTTTCTCTGATTTTCTGCTCGCGGTTGCCCGTCTCAATAATATATTTTCTGCGCTCATCCATTTCGGCTTTTCTTGCCTCAAGGGCTGATATTTCGTCGACCGTTCTCATCAGGTCTTCCTGAAGCTGGCTGATCTCTCTTTCAAGAACATTGGCCTGTTTTCTCTGATCAGCGATTTTAGCTTCGCCGACTGCGATGCCTGTGGCGTACATTGCGCTCTTGGAATCAATATCAAAGAGTGTCTTTTTTGCATCTTCAACCTGCTCGTTCAGTTCATTGATTTCCTGCACAAGAACAGCAATTTCAATTTCCTCGAGCCTCTGTTTCTTTTCCCTGTAAATTTCAGCCTTTCTTGCCTGCCGCTTTAAAGGACTGACCTGTTTTTCAAGCTCAGCCAGGATATCCTGACTTCTGTCAAGATTGTCCTTTGTTCTCTGAAGACGGGACAGTGATTCGATTTTTCTCTTTTTATATTTGGCAACGCCGGCTGCTTCTTCAAAAATACCGCGTCTGTCAAGAGGCTTCGCTTCCGCAAAAGAAACAATGTTGCCCTGCGAAATAATGGAAAGTGAATCCTTTCCCAGACCCGTGTCAAGAAACAGATCCACGACGTCTCTCAGACGCACGCGGTTCCTGTTGATCAGATATTCTGCGTCTCCCGAGTCTCTGTACAGTCTTCTGGTTACTTCGATTTCATCTTTATCTGTATTCAGGATATGGCTGCTGTTGTCAAAAACCAGTGTGACTTCAGCCATATTCAGCATCCTTCTGTCCGCCGAACCCGAAAAGATTACATCATTCATCTTTTCACCGCGCATCTGTCTGGCACTCTGTTCGCCCAGAACCCAGCGAACGCTGTCGGAAATATTTGATTTTCCGCAGCCGTTGGGACCGACGATGCCGGTGATCGGATGTTCAAAAGTTATTACTGTTTTATCTGCGAAAGATTTGAAACCCTGCATTTCAATTCGTTTTAAAAACATTATTTACTCCTTAAAACCCAAACTATTATATCAAAATACATGGCCAAATTAAACAAAGCAAAAGGTCATCGCAGGATGACCTTTGTTCAGGATTACTTCTTGTCTTTCAGAAGAGCAACGATTTCTTCCAGTGCCTTGAGTTCATCACTCTTGGCAGGTGCCGGAGCAGGTTTTTCCTCTTCCTTCTTCTTTGCAAGCTCAGCTGCTTTGTTTACGGCTTTGATAATTGTGAAGAGCACAAGAGCAAGAAGAATGAAGTTGATAATGGCTGAGATAAATGCACCGATTCCCAGAGACACTTCATCCGTCAGTCTGATTGCCACTTTGCTGAAGTCTACATTGAACAGAAGACCGATAATCGGATTGATGATGTTTTCCGTCAGTGCAGCCACAATGTTTGAGAACGCACCGGCGATCAGAACACCGATTGCCATATCAATGACGTTACCCTTAAGTGCAAATGCCTTAAACTCTTTCATGAACTTCTTCATAAGCTTCCTCCTTAACCGCCTGTATTTTCCGGCTGTCTTCATCAGTCAGAATCAGATAACTCCCCCAGCAGTACGGATTGTCACTGACGTAAGGTTCCGGTTCAAGAACTTCAGTGATTCCGTCTGTATATCTTAATGGATAAATCCTCCCCTGAAGATCCTCCATTTCCGCACACTTTTCTTTCATGAAGCCATCCTTGATATACATCAGCGTCCTTCTGCCGTATACAGGTTTGAATACATAAGGCTTAAATCCGTACCGTTCTTCAAACCTTTCCAGCATAAATCTGATCTGAACGTTATCAGCTTCCGATGACAGTATGACGCTGTCTATACCCGGGATGCTTAACAGAAATGCAAGTGCATAGGAATTGGCACAGTTCAGATTCATACCGGCGATCGTATGAACAAGTTCCATGCCAAGATCACCAGGATTGCTGATGATCTTATCCTTGACAACTATCTTAGCACATTCCTTTTCCGATATAACATGCATTTGCATATCACCGGCAGCCTCAAGAATACCGTCTGCGGAAGATTCTGACGGTCTGTCTGTCCGTATGATCAGCCGGTATTCAGGCTTTTCCTGTTTATCAACATGATGCATATATGCCTGTCTTCCGGAGCGCATGTGCTTTATCCTGCGCTGTTCGTTCAGCTTTTCAAGCACTCTTCTCCTTGTTTCGTTCAGCACGCTGACCGGCAGGAATACATTATCTGCACAGCTGTCCACAAAACTGATTTCATACGGGTAATCACCGCTTTTAGCCAGGTTTGTTTCAATTTTCTCTGGACTGACAGGAGCTTTCTGTGCTTTCTGACACAGAAATTCACTTTCCGCAGAAGCTCTGTGGCCATATTCATCACTGGCTTCGATTCTGAACGGTTTTCCTTCCGAAGCACGGTAACTGAGCGTCACCCTGCTCAGGCGGCACGGTGTCCGCATATTCCGGCCGATCTCCTCCAGAAGCTTTGCGTCCGTTGTTTTCTGAAGCGGCTGGCCCTTTTTCGGATACGGCCTGCTCCTGCATTCCAGCCATACATGATCACCTTTTCCGGCACTGTTTGCCAGCAGTCCGTTCAGCCAGATCCGTTCGGCGCTCAGACCGCAGTCTTCGGGTTCATTCAGTATTCTCAGTCCGTCGTGCTGATAAAGCGGGGCACTCAGTTCAACAAGGACCCTGCCTGTCTTTTTATCATATCTTTCAACAGTTCCGATTCTCACGCCCTGATGATTCGGCCGGTAATGACTCATGCGCTTTTCCAGCGGATCGCGGAAAAGATGGCCTTCTGTAAAGCCTCTGTTGAACATCAGCTTCAGTTCCCTTTCCCTTTCCGGGGACAGATGCCATTTTCTGCCTTCATAATACGCATCAATGGCTTCCCGGAACGTTTTTACCACCAGATAAACATACTCCGGACGCTTCATCCTGCCTTCAATCTTCAGTGAAGCCACACCCGCCTCAATCAGTTCGGGAATCCTTCCGATAATATTAAGATCCCTGGGAGAAAGAAGATATTCTCCGCTGTCTGCTGTATACTTTCCGTCTTTTCCGTGCGGATAATATCTCAGACGGCACAGCTGGGCACACATTCCCCGGTTGCCTGATCTGTTTTTTACTGATTCACTCATCAGACACTGTCCGGAATATGAGATGCACAGCGCACCATAGGCAAATACCTCGATATCCATGCCGGTTTTTACGCATTCACGGACTGTTTCAATCGAGGTTTCCCTGGCTATTACCGCCCGTTTCGCCCCCTGCAGTTTCATAAACTCACACCCGGCAGGATTATGAACATGCATCTGCGTACTGCAGTGGAGATCAAAATCCGGGTATTCCTTCCTGATCCTGTGGAACAGACCGAGATCCTGAACCAGCAGGGCATCGACATCATTTTTGTAAAGGAAGTCCACTTCCTTCATCGCATTGTCGATTTCTGTCTCAAAAAGAAGTGTATTAATCGTCACATAAACGCTGACATCTCTTTCGTGGCAGAATCTTACTGCCTCAGTCATTTCCTCGTGCGTAAAATTTCCGGCAAATGCACGTGCCGAAAACAATGTGCCGCCCAGATATACTGCGTCACATCCGGCCGCTACGGCAGCCCTTAGTGATTCCATGTTGCCGGCAGGTGCCAGCAGTTCAATCTTTTTCTGCATATTCTTTCACAATTCTGTATTTCTCTGCCAGATCCGGCAGTTTCATGCGGGCATTTGCACTGCTTGTGGAAGGCAGTGAAATATGAGGGATGTCCGTCCGGACATATCTGTCAAACAGAGCGGAGGCTGTATTGCCGGTAGTAAATATCACCCTGATCTGTGTGTTTTCCGCCAGCCCGCTGATATCGTTGACCGTGACATTTGAAATGCTGCTGTCATAGCTGCCTTTGATCGTACAGGATCTGATCACATCCCATAAGGCAATATGATGACGGTAACAGAATTCTTTCCGGTCAGTGATATCCTCTTCAAAAATCATGCTCATGACAGGCCAGAAACGATTTGAAGCATTCGCATAATAGAAACTCTTTTCACGGCTTACAACAGACGGAAACGAGCCCAGAATCAGCACTCTGGAATCATTTCTGACAATCGGCCCGAAAGGATGCTCAAGTATCTCCATCACAGGTTCCTCAGAAGAAACATTTCAAGACCGTTTCTAGGTTCAATTCTTCCTGTTTTGACAGCCTGGTCAAGATCAGCCATCTGTGCCATGAGTTTCAGGAAATACCTGCTGCTTTTTCCGTGTGCCGCTATCATATCCTTGTCAGGGTAACTCCTGCCTGTCTTATTTTTGATCTGTTCCATTGTCATTCCGCATTCATAGCATATAACGACTTCATATAATGTCCTGATACGATAGGCAAGCTGCGGCAGTATCTGCTGAACGGCTACATTTGAATGATCAAGCATTTCATGCAGTGCGCGGAATGTCCCGTCCGCATCTCCGGCAACAAATGCATCGCCCAGACTCCACGTATTTACATCCTGATTATATGAAACGAGATGCTCGATATCGTTTCGGTCGAGGTTCTTCTTTCCGTACAGAACAAATTTATCAATCGTTTTGTAAAGTTCCGTTGCGCTTCCTCCGATACGTTTTTTCATTTCCTCACGGGCATCTTTTGTCAGTCTTATTTTATTATCATTAAGAAGTTCATCAATCTTCTGTTCCAGCTGCCACATGCTCGGAGTGCTGAAAGAAAGGATTGTGACGGCATTATCATACTTCTGCAGAACCTTGAATTCCCTGGTTCTTTTGTCAGCGGGAAATCCGTCGCAGAAAAGGATCAGGTCAGTATCCGGATTCGGATCCCTGCAGTAATTCTCGAGCAGTGCGGCATTATCAACGATTTTTTTCTGCTTTTTCTTTCCGGTGCCTTCCTTTGCCGCTTTCAGAAAATACGGATCATCGAGAACAACAACCCGCCTGTCCGAAAACAGAGAAACCGTGCTGCACATATTCAGTGCAGCTTCAAGAGAAAACTGACTTCTGCCGGACGCATCCAGTACCAGGATATTTTCCGGCAGTGCATTGCTTTTCTTTATCAGACTGCGTCTGCTTTCCAGCAGCTGGTATGTTTCTTTTCCTTCAAGAAGATAAATCATGAATGTATTATATCAGTTTTTCACTGGCACTGTGCGCTGCAGCAGAAACAGCAGAACATATCTTCGGTTTAAACACCTGTCAGCTGATGACAGAATGTCTGATGAATGAAAATGTTCCGTTTGATGTCAGCACCAGATTAAAGAACGGAAAGCAGATAACCGATATGTCCCCTTCCGTACGCGTTGTCAGATAAGGAATATGCCGTGTTTCAAGCCTGCCGGTAACTTCCGGATGCGGATGATGATAAAGTGAATAACTTCCGGCTGACACAACCGCCAGCTCCGGCCTGACTGCATCCAGAAATACTTCCGATGTTCCGGTCCGGCTTCCGTGATGCGATAATTTGAGAATATCACAGTCTACATTATTGTATTTTCTTATAATCTGTCTTTCGGTCTGTTCATCCGCGTCACCTGTCAGAAGGATATCAAGTCCGTTCAGAGTCAGGAAATGTACCAGTGAACTCCTGTTTTCATCATCATCGTCAATTTCATTCAAATCGTAAAAAATCTGTCTCCCGTTCTGATAAATTTTCTGATGTTCCGTGACTGTTTCCGCTTTGTATTTTTCTGCAATATATTCCATATTCCCGCTGTGGTCACTGTCCGCATGTGTAATAAACAATGTATTGATTTTACGGATTCCCCTGGCATCAAGGTATGTTTCAACAGAATCAAGCGCAGAAGGCCTGCCTGTATCAATCAGGTAGTTTTCTGTATTCAAAGGTTCCCTGATCAATATGCAGTCTCCCTGCCCCACATTAATGAAAGTGATTTCTGCAAGAGGGTGAAAAAGCCCGAAGATCTGGAAAAACAGAAAAAATGCCGTCCAGATCTGCAGATGATATTCCGACTGAATCACACTGATGCACAAAAGAACATAAAAAGGCAGGCCGAAGCCGAGAATACTTCCGGTGATGCGCGTATACGAAAATACGGTCATAATTCTGTCAAAAATCAGAAACGGAGCCGCCCGGTGCCATCCTGAAACTGTCTGCAGAAGCGCTGTCAGCCACATGAATCCCATACCCGGATAGATCAAAGGCCACAATAACATTTCACCGGGATTGACAGCATGAAACAGAACCGACTGGACAATCATTCCGAGGTACAAGGATGCGGTCTTTTTCTGTACGGAAAAACATCCTGCATATCTGAAGACTGCAGGAATAAGGAACGATGCGGAAAATGCAGCATGCGGAAAAATCATCATGGCTATGCTCAGTCCCATACCCGTTTTCTGTTGGGACGCAAGGCCGGTGCGGTCAAGAATACTGAAAATGATTCTCAGCACAAGTATACAAGGAAAATGATAAATGATGCCCAGCAGTACAGCTGCCGCAAAGACTGTATTTTTTCTTTTGTCTTCAAACATGAAGTACTTCAGAACATAATTCAGCAGAGCCAGGAATGAAGCACATGAAATACCGCTGTCATTCAGAAGACTTCTGAATCCCGTCTCATCACTTCTGATTCCCAGCAGCACAAGTGCTGTTATGCTTCTCGTTTCCGCATCATTGATTTTTCTGATTCTCTTCTGCAGGTATCCTCTGACTGTGTGCGAATCTCTGACCTGTATCCAGTTATTGCTGCGGCACGAATACCGGATTCCCTTCTGACTGCAGTATTTCTGAAAATCAAAACTGTAAAATCCGCTGCCGCTGCTGATCTTAGAGAAAACAGGATCAAAACTGACATAACTGTCAAGAACAGGCAGTTTATCCGTATACATGATCACTTTAGTTCTTCCGTTTTTTATTTCCGCATAATTTCTGCTGAGAGATACCACCCTGCCTTCGGAGATTTCCGGATACTGAGAATTCCACCTCGGAATCAGAAGCATAATAAAAACCGCAGTCACTATGATCCATGATCTGTCTTTTGTCCTTAATCTCCAGAATATGATCAGACACAGCATTGCCGTCAGAGGCATTCTGCTTCTGCAGACGAGAAACAGGAACAGAACTGCCGACAGAAGCACCGAATGCTCCGCTGCTGCTTTTAAAGACATATCAGATCTTTCAGTTTTTCAAATTTGGCCGGACCGATGCCTTTTACATTCATCAGGTCTTCTGGTATCTGAAAGCTGCCGTTTGATTCCCTGTACAGAATTATTCTTTCGGCTGTTGCATCACCGATTCCCGGCAGAAGTGTCAGTGCTTCAATGTCTCCGGTATTGATCGAAATCCTCGGAAGTTCTTCATCTGTCTTTTTCTCGGGAATAATCAGAATATCCCTGTCATTTACAGGATATAAAGGATTGATAGAACTGATATCTGCGTTTTCACTAAGTCCTGCTCTGTCTATGACATCCTGCACGGTACTGTAATGTTCCAGCTGAATCGTGCCTGCGTTTTCCACGGCACCTTCCACAGTTACACTGATCGTATCTTTCTGCAGATCACTGATTTTCTTCTGATGCATATCCGTTCCGAAAGAAACAATCAGCAGAAAACAAAAAATAAGCATCTGTTTCATCTGAATGAAACCTCCTGCTTATTTTTTAGTCATTCTTTTATGATTTCCTCAGTTTACGGAAACAATCACAACAGAATACGGATTCTTTACGTTGACTTCAACAGTCTGCCCGGCTCTCTTATCCATAATGGCAAGCGCCAGCGGTGTTTCATTGGAAAGCTTTCCGTTCAGAGGATCAGCTTCAGTTGAACCGACAATCGTATATGTCGCTTCCTCCATCGTATCCTGGAACTGAATCTGAACTGTTGAACCGATATGAACTGTTTTGGAACCGCCCTTTGTATTGATGATTTCATAATTCTTGAGCATCAGTTCCAGTTCAACGATTCTGGATTCAACCTGAGCCTGCTTGTCTCTTGCGGCGTCGTAGTCGGCGTTTTCGGAAAGGTCACCGAGGGAACGCGCTTCCTTCAGTTCAGCTTTTACTTCCTCACGTACTACGTGGACAAGATGATCATATTCATCCTGCAGTTTCTTAAGGCCTTCTTCTGTGACAAAGATCTTGTTATCTGCCATTTGCTTACTCCTTTTTTTGCATTCGTTATTATATCGCAGTGTTTGACATGTTTCTACTGATTTTTGGCTGATTCATTTTGAGATTCAAGCCGCACAGCAGACTTCAGCCTGCCTTCGGGATCATAATGAAGTTCAAGAACGAATTTTTCGCTTGTTTCCATCATGATCTTAAGAAACACTTTGTCCCCTTCCCAGAGATCCAGTCCGGTGATATCCTCCCGGTCGATCCATGCCAGTGTTCCTTCGCTGCTCTCATGCATTTCACCGTGAAATCTGCTGCATGTATAGACATAAATCTTTTCGGGCTCGTGATCTTCGTAAATGAAATATACGATACCCCGGAAATCAAGGCATTCAGCCGTCAGTCCCGTTTCCTCGAATGTCTCCCTGACTGCGCATTCCTCTTCCGTCTCTCCGGGTTCGAGCTTGCCGCCGATCCCGATCCATTTGCCTTCATTGACATCGTTTTTCTTCCGGTTCCGGTACATCATCAGCCATTTGCCGTGATCAATCAGATATATTTGCGTTGTAATTCTCAATTGAGGCTCACTCCGTGTTCCCTGATATTCTTATTGTGCTCGTCGAGAGTTTCGGCGTAATAGATTTCACCGGTGTTTACATTCGCCATAAAGAAGTAATAATTGCTTGCAGAAGGATTCAGAACTGCTTCAATTGCATCCTCTCCGGCATTCATGATCGGTCCGGGAGGAAGTCCTTTATGAAGATATGTATTGTACGGACTGTCATATCCGCTGTTGAATTCGCATGCCTTCCAGTCATAATCAGCCCTGTCCTGGTCAAGTGAGTAGCATACGGTTACCGAGCACTGCAGAGGCATATCGATATCCAGACGGTTGTTCAGAACCCCTGCGATCATGCTCATGTTTTTCGGATCACCGGCTTCATACTGCACGATTGAAGCAAGTGTGTATATTTCATGAATGCTGTAGGAACTTGACTTCATCCTGTCCGCAAATTTATTGTAGACAACCAGTGACTGGTCCAGAATCTTCTCCGTAATGCTTTCCGCCGTTGTTTCCTTGTAAAACTGGTATGTGTTCGGAGCCAGATAACCTTCCATGTAGAAACGGATATCATCATTGAACATTTCTTCAGTCAGGAATGGATATTTGTCCATCAGGGAACGGATATATTCCTTGTTATTCCACAGAGTCAGAAGTTCCTCTTCGGAAACTGTAGTGGCAGCGGCGCATTTTGCGGCAATGTCCTTTGCCCAGTCACCTTCAATAATGGTTACTGTCGCAACATCCACGACCGCAGCCCTCGGGTCATTCAGAACCTTCAGGATTTCTTCCACTGACATGTTTTTATTCAGAACATAATCACCGGCTTTTACATCGGAAAGATCATTCATCCTTGCGAACAGAATTGTCCAGCTGCTGCTTTTGATCAGCCCGGCGTCCTTAAGATCACCGGCAACCGTCCTGAATGATGTCCCGGAATTAACAGTAAAATTAATTTCTTCACTCTCTCTGGATACCGGCTTGAGACTGCTGCGGTAATTCAGAAATACGCCGAGAACTATCAGAACCGGAATCAGCAGAACGATCAGAACCCTTCCCGGCCTGACTCTTCTAACGGTTTTACGCTTCTTCTTCGCCATCTTCTTCCTCATCAATAAATGCGCCGAGAACTTCGGAACACATTTCAAATTCGGCCTCATCGGTCACTTCATCAAGATTGCCGTCTTCATCATATGTGTAGGCAAAAACATCTCCGCTGTCATCATTCGGATCAGTAAACAGGACGTAGTTCTTCCCGGTTTCGGAATTTTCAAAAGTCAGAATAATCTCCATCTCCTTTTCCTGGCCGCTCTCATCCGTGATAATTAATCTGTTTGTATCTTCCATATGCACGCTCCTTTATACGCAACAAAAGGCGAATTATACGCCTTTTCTATTTTCACCCGAATCAAGGTACGACTGCAGTATCGTCATTGCAGCCATCCTGTCGATTACCTTTTTTCTCTTTTTTCTCGAGACATCAGCTTCAAGCAGTATCTCTTCACTTTCCTTTGTTGTAAAGCGCTCATCCCACATTTTTACGGGAATGCCGCTTTCAATTTCAAGGACTCTTCCGAATTCCAGACAGATTTCAGCTCTTTCCCCGATCCGGTCATTGTTCTTCAGCGGCAGGCCAAGAACAATCAGATCCGGCTTTTCTTTTTCAAGAAGAATCAGAAGCTTGTCCAGACATGTATCATAATCATCCGGTTTGAATCTGATCGTATCAACCGAATGACAGATAAAACCGGTGTCACTGGCAGCGACACCGCATGTTACACTTCCCAAATCGAGACCTATATATTTCACCCGTTGTTTTCCTCGAGGTAAAATCTGACAAGTTCTTCTATTACCTCGTGACGCTCTACAGACTGGATAATGCTGCGGGCATTTTTGTGGCTTGAGATATATGCCGGATCGTTAGAAATCAGATATCCTGCAAGCTGATTGATTGCGTTGTATCCTCTTTCTTCCAGGGCATTTTGAACAAGTATCAGAACCTGCCGGATGTTCTCTCGTCTTACCTGATCAGCATTAAAACTAACTGTGGGTGACATATCATTCCTGTTCATAAAAGACCCTCCCTTTTCGTTACGAATATTCTAAATCAAAATCAGATAAAAGTACACTGTTCACCGTCTTTAATACTGTGCAAAAATTAAGCTTTTGTCACACGGAGACCAAAGCACTGTTACGGTCTGCCGCTGTAACTGAGGCCGAATCCCCGGCCGTACATGATCTCGCTGCTGTAACTGTAATCACTGTTCAGCTTCATGATATTTACCGGCAGTACGCCTGTCGGACTGTTTCCGCCGAATGCAGTATATATTGCTGCCGGAATGTTAGGTCCGTATTCTGCCGGACAGTTTCCGTTTTCCGGCATTATCCGCATGCCGCGGGCATTGTAGCAGGCAGCCAGTGCATCTGCCTCCGTAAATCTGGCCGCATCATACGGAAGCTGGGCGCTGATGACAGCAATCTGCTTTCCTGCCGAATGCATCGCAGATGTCAGTTTATCAATGATTTTGCAGTTCTCTCCCTCTGCATCAATATCAGACCGGCTGTACATTGCCGAAACAGCTATTACAGCATCATATTCGGCAGCAATCTGAGCTGCGGTACTGCCGGCTTCACTGCTTTTTATAACTTTGATATCTGCAGCACTGTCAATTATCCCTTCATTCTTAAGCAGTCTGACAGCATATTCGGCAGAATTCATCTGTGAATCATACGGCACAGTGATCAATACGCTGCTTCCGGACCTGACGGGAAGCATATCATTATCATTTTTAATCAGTGTAACTGCCTTTAAAGCAGCTTCCCATTCAACAGCATGGTCTTCAGAGATGCTGATGTTTTTCTGACCTGTGCTGTTATCTTTAACATCAAACAGCCCGTATTTCATTTTCAGCTTCAGTATTCTTCTGACAGCTTCATTGAGTCTGTCCTTACTGATCTCGCCCTTTTTCACCCGTTCGGAAACAGAAGATATATATTCGTCAAGACGTGCTGCTGAATCGGCAGAATTGATTTCAACAGGCATCAGAATCATATCCGAACCGGCATTCACTGTAAGTACAGCCGCATCAACCGGATCAAAATGAACAGCAACTGCATCCATGAGCATTGAATCGGTTATAACCACCCCGTCATAATGGAACTCGTTCCGCAGTATTCCGCTGATCATCTTTTCTGACAGTGAAGCAGGAAGGAAAATCTTGCTTCCGTCTTTTTTTGATATATAGGAAGCTGTTTCAATCTGCGGAAAGACAATATGAGCCGTCATAATCATGTCGGCATTTTCACGTCCTCTGTTAAAAGGTATCAGTTCACATGCATCAAGTTCATCCTTTGATTTATCTACTAAAGGAAGACCGGTGTGACTGTCCTGCGCCGTATCTCCATGCCCCGGAAAATGCTTCATGCAGGTCATAATTCCGGCATTGTGCAGTCCCTGCGCATAACGGATTCCGTATTCTGCCGTCATTTCCGGATCATCGGAAAATGATCTGATCCCGATGACCGGATTTGACGGATTGACATTGACATCCATATCGGGAGCGAAATCAAGATTGATTCCTGCGGCAGCAAGTTCACTGCCGATCGTCTGAGCACATTTTTCAGTAATCAGGTAATCACCCGAAGCACAAAGGGCCATATTGCCCGGCATCTGTGTTCCGTATGAAAGTCTGGTGACACTTCCGCCTTCCTGATCAGCCGCAATGAATAAGCCTGCCGGCGCCCCGCCTTCAATATTTGCTCTCTGCATCGCTTCGGAAAGCATGCGTGTCTGCTGTTCGCCGGCTATGTTTTCCCCAAACAGGATCACACCTCCGAAATGACGTCTTTTCAGAAGATCCCTGAGTACATCATTGAGCTCAGTGATATTTGATGTGCTGTCTGCTTCCTTCCATACTCTGAATGCCGGCATAAGCATCTGCGTGATCTTTTCTTCATCAGTCATTGCCGAAACGACTTCTTCAATGTGTGCTTCCGGAGAACCGGTATCTGTCTCTTTTTCTGATGGTTTTCTGCTGCAGCCCGAAATAAGAACAGCAGCTGCAGCCGCAATTTTAAAAAATGATTTTTCAGACATGTGAATGCCTCCGTGTTTCATCTTATTAATTATAAACGAAAAAGACACCCGGCAATGTCGGCATTTCACCTCATCCGGATGTCTTCCTTTTTACGCGTTTGTAATTTTGTTTTTAACTTCCGCAAGCGCCGCGTCAACTTTGCTGACATCGCGGCCGCCGGCCTGAGCCATGTCGGGACGTCCGCCGCCGTTTCCGCCTGTCAGCTGTGCTGCAGCTTTAACGAGTGCACCGGCATTCAGTCCTTTGGCAATTGCCGCTTTGGAAGCAGCACACACAAATGTGACCTTTTCATTGGCAACTGTATTGGCAATCAGAACCAGACCGTCAGTCATACGGTTGCGCAGAGTTTCCGCATAGCCCTTCATGGCACCGGTATCCATGTCGTTTACACTGAGCAGAAGTACACTGAGACCGTTGATGTTTTCGGCTTTGGCAACCTGGGATGCTGCATCCGCGAGCATTGCCTTCTGTTTAGCTTCAGCAACTTCCTTGCGGAGTGCATTGTTTTCGTCAATCAGCTTCTGAATTCTTTCATGCAGACCGCCGTAATTCTGCATCTTGAAATACCTGGCGCTTTCAAGCAGATACTCTTCCTCCTTTTTGAAGGAATCATATGCTTTCATCTTTGTTTCGCTTGTAATACGTCGGATTCCGCTTCCGATTGATTCTTCGGATACAATACGGAATACTCCGAGGTCCGAAGTGTTCGATGCATGCGTACCTCCGCAGAATTCACTTGAGAATTTGCCCATGGAAACAACTCTTACGAAATCACCGTACTTTTCATCAAACAGAGCCGTAGCACCTGTCTTTTTTGCTTCTTCGATCGGAAGCACTTCCGTTGTTACGGGAATAGCCTCCATAATCTTTTCATTGACAATGCGCTCCACTTCCTTCAGCTGCTCATCCGTAGGCTTTTCAAAGTGCGTGAAGTCAAATCTTCCGTATTCCGGACCGTTATAAGATCCTGCCTGAGCCACATGATCACCCAGAACGGTTTTCAGAGCTGCCTGAAGCAGGTGCAGTGAAGAATGATTTGCGCGTGTCTTCTGACGTGCTTCATAATCATACTCACCTTCAATGACATCGCCTTCATGAAGCGTGCCTTCGACGTTTTCGATATGATGCAGAGGCTGCTGATGAGGTGCTTTCTTCACATCGGTTACATCAGCCTTGAATGCATCATTCCAGACCTTTCCGGTATCAGCGCACTGGCCGCCGCTTTCCGCATAGAAGCATGTCTGATCAAGGATAATATCACCCTCATCTTCAAGCTCATCAACGCGTACGCCTTCCTTGAACAGTGCGATAACTTTTCCGGTGCATTTTCTGTCGGTATAGCCGGTAAATTTCGAGGCATCCGTAAAGTCCATCAGATCCTTCGACTGCCCGTGCATTGACTGCTGGTCGCCCCTGGCTGCTCTTGCACGTTCTTTCTGAGCCTGCATTTCCTTATTAAATCCGTCAATGTCAATGACATAACCGTTGTCTTCGGCAATTTCAGCAGTCAGTTCCTTCGGGAATCCGTATGTATCGTAAAGCTTGAATACAACTTCGCCCGGAAGTGTTTTGGTATCCTCATGGTTCTTCAGCTGCTCCATAAGCAGACTTTCACCGTTGGCAAGTGTCTTGTGGAACGATTCTTCCTCATTCTTTACAAGCTTGGCGATATGATCGACCCTGCCCAGCAGATACGGATAGTAATCCTTCATGTTTTCTGCCACCACAGGTACCAGACGGTACATAAATGATCCTTCGATACCGAGCTTGATGCCGTAGCGTACAGCCCTTCTCAGAACTCTTCTCAATACGTAGCCTCTGCCCTCATTGGAGAACATTGCGCCGTCAGCGATGGCGAATGTAACAGTTCTGATATGATCGGCAATAACCCGGTATGCCATCTTGTATTCACGCTCGTCATATGAATGCTTTGCGAATTTTTCTGCTGCGTGAATTACCGGCAGGAAGAGATCCGTGTCGAAGTTTGTCTCACCGTCCTGAATCAGGCAGACTAGTCTTTCCAGACCCATGCCGGTATCAATATTCTTCTGCGGCAGTTCTTTGTATTCCGAGCGGTCAACTTCACCGGGACGGCAGTCATACTGTGAGAATACGATATTCCAGACTTCGATGTATCTGTCGTTTTCGATATCCTCAAAGAACAGTTTTTCACCAAGACCTTTCGGATCGTATTTTTCTCCTCTGTCATAATAGAGTTCCGTATCCGGTCCGCCGGGTCCTCTTCCGATCTCCCAGAAGTTGTCGGCTGTTTTTCTGATATGCGACGGATTCATACCGACTTTGATCCAGAGATTGTATGCTTCGTCATCGTCAGGATATACCGTTACATAAAGCTTTTCAGGATCAAATCCGATCCATTCCGGGCTTGTCAGGAATTCCCATGCCCAGGGAATCGCTTCCTGTTTGAAATAATCACCGATCGAGAAATTGCCGAGCATTTCAAAGAATGTGTGATGTCTGGCAGTTTTGCCTACATTTTCAATATCATTTGTACGAATTGATTTCTGGGCATTGCAGATTCTGTTGCATGCCGGCTTCTCGGTTCCGTCAAAGTACTTTTTAAGAGCGGACACACCGGCATTGATCCATAAAAGCGTAGGATCGTTATGCGGAATCAGACTGGCTCCCGGTTCCACCATGCATCCCTTGGACTTGAAGAAGTCCAGGAACATCTGTCTGACCTGATTCCCTGTTAACTGTTTCTGTTCCATAATTCCTCCTGAAATAAATAAAAACGTTCCTGAAACATACAGGAACGCTGTTCGCGCGGTACCATCCTGATTCGCATTTTTCATGCGCACCTTAATTGATCTTTAACGCAGATATGCGGCACGGATTGGGTGCTCTCAGAAGCAGCTTCATGTTTCCTTCATAACAGACTCGCACCGGCCGTCTGCTCTCTTGATACGAAATTGAAACACTACTCGACTTCGTCATCGATTTCCTATGTATGTTAACACATTAAATAAGTAATTTAAAGGAAAAAATATTTTTGACAAATTCAGATAATATGATTGACTGTTTCAGTAAATCGTATAAAATTACAATGTGTTGTAAACACTTTCAGGGAGAATGAAAATGAGTATGAAAAAATTTACAAACCTGTTACTCGCAGCTGTAATGTGCACAGGCATTGCGGCCTGCGGTTCATCTGATGCAGCTTCGGCTTCCGAAAAGCCTGAACCCGCTGCTGAAACAGCCTCTTCAGAAGCATCAAACGAAAACGAAAGCTATCTTGTCGGAACACTGCAGTTTGTGCAGCATGCTGCACTTGATGCGGCAACACAGGGATTCGTAGATGTCCTTACCGAAGAATTCGGAGACAAAGTCACATTCGACAGTCAGAATGCTTCCGGTGATGTTGCAACATGTTCTGTAATTGCAAACAGTCTCGTGAACGAAGGTGTTGATCTGATTCTCGCAAATGCAACTCCTGCCCTGCAGGCTTCTGCAGCCGCAACAAACCAGATTCCCATTCTCGGAACAGCTGTCACAGAATACGGAACTGCTCTCGATATCGACAACTTCAGCGGAACTGTCGGCGGAAATATTTCCGGAACCAGTGATCTGGCACCGCTTGATCAGCAGGCGGCACTGTTTGACGAACTGATTCCCGACGCTGTCAACATCGGCATCGTCTTCTGCAATGCCGAAGCAAATTCCGTTTATCAGGCGAACGTAGTTGAAAAAGCTCTGACTGATGCAGGCAAAACAGTTACAATTTATACATTCGCTGATACAAACGATGTTTCCGCAGTTATGCAGCAGGCATGCTCCGAGCAGGATGCACTTTATATCCCGACTGACAATACAGCAGCTTCCTGCACTGAACTGATCGATTCAGTTGCACTGGCTGCCGGCGTTCCTATTATCGCGGGTGAAGAAGGAATCGCTGCAGGATGCGGAATTGCCACTCTTTCCATCAATTATTATGATCTCGGCAGAACAACCGGTGAAATGGCTGTCAGAATCCTCAAGGGTGAAGATATCAGCACAATGCCGATTGAATACTTCCCCGATCCGGTAAAGAAGTATGTTCCCGCAAGATGCGAAGCACTCGGAATCACTGTTCCGGATGGATTTGCAGTTATCGAATAAAATAAAAAAAAGAGTTTTTAAAAGATGGGGTGTCCGTCCGGCACCCCATTATGTTAATTTATAAGATACAGATTTCTGGAGGTTTACGATGATTTATGCTGGAATTGTAATGGCAAAAGGATTAAGCATTTCAAATCTGATCGGTGCTTTTCCTTCCGGAATTGCCCAGGGCATTATCTGGGGAATTATGGCACTGGGTGTTTACATTACCTTTCGCCTTCTCGGTGTCTCTGACCTGACTGTTGACGGTTCGTTTACTACAGGCGGTGCTGTTGTTGCCATGATGCTTCTGAACGGACACAATGTATGGCTGGCAATATTTGTTTCAGTACTGGCCGGAATGGCAGCCGGCATCACAACCGGACTGCTGAATACAAAGATGGGTATTCCGGCTATTCTGTCAGGTATTCTGACACAGTTTGCACTTTACTCTATCAACCTTGCCATCATGGGCATGGTTGCCAATAAGGCAATCCCGGTTGATAAATATCATCTGGCAATTACCTCCAGAAATATTCCCATGGCAATTGTTACCGGCTTTATCTTCGCCGCTGTAATAATCGCTGTGCTTTACTGGTATTTCGGAACCGAACACGGTTCGGCAATGAGAGCAACCGGATGCAATTCCACCATGGCTAAAGCTCAGGGCATCAATATCAATGTCATGAAGGTTCTCGGTCTTGCACTTGCCAACGGACTTGTTGCCCTTTCTGGCGGACTGATGGCGCAGTATCAGGGATTTGCAGATATCAATATGGGTAAGGGCGCCATCGTCATCGGCCTTGCCGCAGTTATTATCGGTGAGGTAATCGGAGACGCTTTGCTGGGCAAATATCTGAACTTTGCCGGCCGTCTTTCCTTTGTTGTAATCGGCGGCATTCTTTACTACATCATTGTCATTATTGTTTTATGGCTGAAAGTCAATTCAAATATGCTGAAGCTCTTCACTTCAATTATCGTCGCGGTATTCCTGGCGGTTCCCTATCTGCAGGAACATCAGAAGACCAGCTTTGCAAGAGCCGGTAAAAACGCTGCCAAAGCGAGCAAGGAGGCCTGATTATGTGTGCAATGCTGGAAGTTAATCATATCTTCAAGACATTCAATCCCGGAACAATCAATGAAAAGAAAGCACTGATTGATGTATCACTTTCCATGGAGGAAGGAGACTTCGTTACTGTCATCGGCGGCAACGGTGCCGGAAAATCAACAATGCTGAATGCAGTTGCCGGAACATGGCCTGTGGACAGCGGCTCAATTGTAATTGACGGCATTGACGTTACCGGACTTCCTGACTTCAGACGTGCAAATCTGATCGGCCGTGTATTCCAGGATCCTATGACCGGAACAGCCGCAACAATGCAGCTGGAGGAGAATCTCGCACTTGCAGCAAGACGCGGCAGACCGAGAGGTCTTTCATGGGGAGTTACAGCGCAGGAAAGAGAAGTATACAAGGAAAGACTGAAGAAACTTCACCTTGGCCTGGAGGACCGCATGACTGCCAAAGTCGGACTTCTTTCCGGCGGACAGAGACAGGCTGTCACCCTTCTGATGGCTTCAATGCAGAAGCCCAAGCTCCTGCTTCTTGATGAGCATACCGCGGCACTTGATCCGAAAACTGCGAAGAAAGTTCTTGATCTGACACAGGAAATCGTTGAACAGGATCATCTCACTGCACTTATGGTCACCCACAACATGCGTGATGCAATCGCTGTCGGCAACCGTCTGATCATGATGTATGAAGGAACAATCATGTTTGATATCAAAGGCGAAGAAAAGAAAAAGCTGACCGTCGAGGATCTGCTCAGAAAATTCGAAGAGGCTTCCGGCGAAGAATTCGCCGATGATGCCGCCCTTCTTTCCAAATAACAGAACCGGTTCTTTATATGAACCGGTTTTTTAACGGTCAGCTGATGATGTGCTAATCATCGATTGTCCAGAAGTCATCACAGCCGATACCCCACAGCCCCTTCTTTTTCATGGAAGCGATTCTCCTGTTCATCGTAGCTGTCGAAACACCGCAGTATGCAGCAGTCTCATGAACAGTGTGGTTCAGACGATACCGGAACACTTCGGATACAGTTTTTTCGGTCTGGATCCTGGGACGCCCGGCTCTTCTTCCGGAAACGGTATGCAGCTTGTTTTCATCAATTTTTATGATCAGAGTCTGCCCGTATGCCGTACCGGTTTCAAATACAACACCGACTTTGTTCAGAAGTTCATTCAGACTGCGGATATCTTTTCTGAGATTCTCGTCTTCAGTATCCGGAATTTCAATGTAATACGTTTCCATCATATCTCTGTTTATATCATATTTAATTATGATACATTTTTGTTAATTTTATCTGATATTTAACATTCATTCAAATTACATCCGGCAGCCGTGCTGAAAACACGGCAGAAACAAAACAGCCGCCGGAAAATACCGGCAGCTGTCCTGTTTGTTTCATGCTGAAATGATTTTACTTTTCGAAGAGCTTCTTTGCTTTTTCCAGCAGCTCTTCACCTGCTTCCTTCACATCTGAGGCAATACGTGCGGCATCTTCTTTGTCAAATTTTCCGTCTTCGCCAAGGAGTGATTTTCCTACAGAACTGTCCTTGAAGCTCTCACCGACTTCCGAAGCTTTGTCAAGAAGCTTCTTGCCGGCTGCCGCAGCATTCTCTGCATATCTGTTTAAATCATCTTTGTCAAATTTTCCGTCCTCGCCGAGTACGGCTTTTTTAACGCCGTCCGCAATACGCGTGATATCTTCTTTATTAAACTTACCGTCTTCACCAAGAAGCGCGTCTTTCAGATCTTTTCCTTTTTCAGATGCTTTATCAATTAATTCTTCTGTTTTTATTCTGGCAGTTTCTTCAAATTCCTTAAGATCCTTCTTATCCATAAGAATACCTCCTTAATCAAATTGTAATGCATTATCCAGTATTTTCTATCTTTTATGTTTAAAAATATTCTTAAGCATGCACCAAAATCATGTTTTGAGTTTTTCAAGGACCTCAGACAGGCCGCATATACAGGCTCTTTGCAAACGAAAAGGCCTTTAAGGCCCTTCGTTTCAGGATTCCGCCGTAAACTGATATCCTCTGCCCCATAAAGACCTGATCATTACAGGACGGGAAGGATCCCGTTCTATCTTTTCCCTGATGTGCCGCAGGTGTACTGCAATAATGCCCTTCGTGTCAAACGGTCTGCAGTTCCAGATTCTTTCATAAATTTCATCTGATGTAAATGCCCTGCCGGGATTATTGATCAGCAGTTTCAGAATTCCGTACTCTTTCGGCGTAAGATGACTCTTCCTTCCGTATGATTCCACTGACATTTCATCATTGTTCAATACAGGAGTTTTCATGATATTTTTCCTGCCAGATAATCATCAAGTGTATATTCTCCGGAAGCCCAGTATTCAGTACCGTCCGGCGCAGTAATCAGTTTATCTTTGTAAATGCCCAGTTCGCCGTACTGATCAAGAAGCTTCAGTTCACTGACCGTAAACAGATTACTGCAGAAGTATGTATAACGGTTGGTTCCGGTATAATACCCTTTTTCATGATACAGATTCAGATCTTCAGCGGTTATATTTGAATATTCCATATTCATATATAAACTGGCGTCCTGTCTGCTCTGCGAGTAGAACTGACTGATCGATTCACGGCGCTTGCTGTCAAGCAGTTCAAGTACTTCACGATATTGATCTTTCTCGGCAAGCGGCATGATTAACCTGTATGACATATAAAGATAATCATTCTTGATGTTATCAAACGGTTTTTCAATATTGTCCGGTTCTGTGTGACAGTTGATTTCCACCGCGAGATAATCACCTTCATCAATTGTGTACCGTTCTGCACGTCCGAATCCATGTGTCTGCCATGCTGTAAAATTGAGTATAAATGCCGCACACAGACCGGATAAGAATATCATCAGAGACCTGAATCTGATTTCAATTTTCCTCTTGTATACAAATGTCGCCACTACATAGGCAAGCAGAAGAAGCAGATAATAGATAATCCGCCCGCTCATATATTCCCTGGGCGGACAGCACGTAATTATCACCATGCAGATCAGTGCATATGCGTGAATAATAAACGGATAGGCCGCCGGTTCATCGGAAAGCTGCTCAGCGCGTTCAGTCTTTCTGTCAATAAAGTGCTTTTTCAGAAGATACATGCCGGCAATACCGAACAGAATAAGTATTACCACATGAATTATTCTGCACGGTTCAGAATTCGACACAGCCCTGTACACTTCCACAGCCTGATATGCAGGCCAGAAATAATTAACGATTTCAAGGCTCTCACTCCGATATCTGAATCCGGCAATCATCTCCTGGAAAAAAGTCTGATTAGCCAGGGTTATAAACAGTGGAAGAAGTGTATATGCCCCCATCATAACGATGCCGTCAAATGTATTGTTTGCCAGAAGGAACATAACTGAATTAACTGTCAGTAGGACAAGCAGTATAAATGCCGAAGCCAGCTGAACAGTCAGGAAATTTATAAGACTTTTTCCGAAGCCTGTGAGTATTCCGCCGATCAATGTTGCAGTCAGGAAATATCCGTAACACAGTGCGAACATAAAGAAGATATTTGATATCAGCTGATCTCTGCGGCTTACCGGAATTGCAAAGTAGACATCGGTGCTGCGCTTCATATGAACGTAGCTGAACACAAGTACGGGCAGACCGTAAGTCATGATCAGGCTCATAAGCATTCCTGCATGCATCACCTCATGCATCTGCTCCCCTGCATTCATCCCGCTCTGTCCGATAAAGGTGGAAAGACTCAGCGCAGCATAGAGTGCCAGGAAAAAGATGATCGCTATTTTTCTGTTCTTAAACAGATAACGGATATACTTACTGTTCATAAATCTTACCTCTGCTTTCCAGCTCATAGATAAACAGTTCTTCAAAATTCACCTGCAGCACATCCATCAGAACAGGAGACATTTCATTCAGTTTCTTTTCTACTTCCTCCTCTTTGCCGCGGACCACAAGCTTGCAGACTCTTCCTTCTTTTTCAAAATGCAGAATATCCAGTCCTTCAAAGGCAGTTCTGTTCTTCTCTTCCTTAAATACAACCTGATATTTATTAATCTTTTCCTTTGATTCAAGGAGATCACCGTAGCTGATAATATGCCCGTTTTCAAGAATGCCGAAGGAGTCACAGATATCTTCTAGTTCCTTCAGATTGTGGCTGGAAATAATAACACTGACGTTCTCGTCTTCGATCAGTTCGGCAAGCGCATGCTTGAAGCGCAGTCTGGCCAGCGGTTCAAGTCCGTCGTATGCTTCGTCCAGAAGGATCAGCTCGGCGTGGTATGAGAGTGCAAAAAGCAGTGAAACTCTTCTCTTCATGCCTTTGGACAGGCTGCTGACCGGCATTTTCGGATCAAGTTCAAATATTTTCAGATATTTCTGATAACACTGTTCATCAAAGTCATAAACATTTTCATAAAGAAGCTTCAGTGATGCGATTGTACTGCCGAGCGGAAAATACTGCTCATCAGAGACAAATGCAATTTTTCCCCGTACATCTGCCTGACTGTACGTATCAGCACCATTCAGCGTAATACTGCCGCCTTCAGGTTTGTATACACCGGCGATCAGTCTCAGAAGCGTTGACTTGCCGGCTCCGTTGACACCGACAAGACCGAAAACAGATCCTTCGTTAACTTCAAGGTTAAGATCCTTAAGAACTTCAGTTGAACCGAAGTTCTTAAACAAATGTTCGATTTTAAGCATAATCAATCCTCCGGGAAGAGATCATCAAGAACTTCAGAAATCTCTTCTTTTGAAATACCGCTGTCCTTCAGCGGCTTGAGAACATTACGAATCATCCCTTCATGTGATGATTTATTATCAATCTCTGCAACATAGACACCTTTTTTCGGCAGGTTATATACATATCCGTTCTTCTCAAGTTCCGTATATGCTTTTGCAACAGTATTCGGATTAATACCGTTCTCTATTGCAAGCTGCCTGACGGAAGGAAGCCTGTCTCCCGGCTTTAATACCCCTGCTTCAATAAATCTGAGAATCTGTGTCTGAATCTGTTCAAAGATCGGTACTTTGCTTTGAAAATTCAGTAGGAACATTTCTCTCCTCCTTATCTGTACTATCTGTACTAATTGTATTATCTATACCACTTCTTTACAATCTGCAAATGTTTAAGATTTCAAAACACTTCATTATTCAAAAATACACAGATGCGGAAGCATTTCTTTTCCTCCAAAATAAAAAAGGAGCCCTGAGAAGGCTCCTTGGTTATAAGTTATCCGCGGATCATCACAAATGATTCATACGGTCTCAGAATCATATGATTCCGAGGTTCTGTATCCTTATAGCTGCTGATGAGAATCCGATATCCGTCAATGTCATCCAGGCTGATTTCCGTTTCTTTGCCGTAGAAGTTATTGACACAGATCAGAGATGTATCATCCAGCGTACGCATAAATGCATAAACACTGTCATGATCTTCAAGAATATGCCTGAACAGTCCCGACTGAATGACCGGATACTGTTTTCTCAGTCTGATCAGCTTCTGATAGTGATAGAACAGTGAATCAGGCTCTTTCAGCGCTTTTTCGGCATTGACGCTGCGGTAATTCTCATTAACGGAAATCCACGGTATTCCGTCTGTAAATCCGGCATTCGGACTGTCATCCCACTGCATCGGTGTACGGGCATTGTCCCTGCTCCGTTCATTCAGAATATGCAGGATTTCCTGTTCGTCCTTACCTTCCTTTTTCAGAATATCGTAAATATTAATTGATTCCACATCCTTATACTGCCTGATATCCGTGAAATATGCATTGGTCATGCCGATTTCTTCGCCCTCGAAGATATACGGTGTGCCGCGCATCATATGAATGACTGTCGCAAGCATCTTTCCGCTTTCAGCAGGATAGTTTTTGTCATCACCGAATCTTGACAGAGCTCTCGGCTGGTCATGATTGTTCCAGAAGTTTGCGTTCCATGCATCCTTTACCTGCATCTCTGTCTGCCACAGGGCAAGCAGTCTCTTCAGTTCTTTGAAATCAAACGGCTGCAGTTCCCACTTCTTCTGATTTTTGTAATCAACTTTCAGATGGTGAAAAGTGAATACAGATGTCAGTTCGTGACTTTCCGATCCCGAGTACCTGATGCAGTTGTCGATCGTTGTACTGCTCATTTCTCCGACAGTCATGCAGAAGCTGTCCCTGCCGAAACTGTTTTCATTCAGTTCCTTCAGATATTCATGCACATGCGGTCCGTCAGTATAAAACTGTCTTCCGTCAAACTCATTCGGGTCGTCGTCAAATCCGGCTTTAGAAATCAGATTAATGACATCGAACCTGAATCCTCTGACGCCTTTTCCCATCCAGAATCTGACAATGTCAGCACATTCCTCTCTGACATCAGGATTTGTCCAGTCAAGATCAGCCTGACCCGGATCAAACAGATGCAGATAGTATTCATTCAGTTCATCGACATACTGCCATGCGGAACCGCCGAATTTGCTCTGCCAGTTATTGGGTGCACCGCCGTTTTCGGAAGGTTTCCGGAAGAAATAATACTTCCGGTACTTTTCATCACCGGCGAGTGCTTTCTGAAACCACTCATGATCTGTGCTTGTATGATTGAATACCATATCCAGCATGATATCAATGTTGTGATTTCGTGCTGCTTCGCACAGTTCCTCCAAATCCTGCATCGTACCGTAGCGGGGATCGATGCGGCGGTAATCCGCCACATCGTACCCGTTGTCCTTCTGCGGTGATATGAATACGGGATTGATCCAGATATAGTCGATTCCTAATTTCTCAAGATAATCTAATTTACTGATTATCCCCTTCAGATCTCCCCAGCCGTCATGATTGGAATCACAGAATGATTTCGGATAAACCTGATAAACAACCTTATCTCTGAATCCCATTCGATTACCTCCCGTATTTTTATTCAATTGTAATAATATCAGTTTCCTTAGCCTTTACAGCGGATTCTTTTGCAAGTGCAACTTTTGTGCCGTCAGTGAAAATTACCATTGTTGTAACAGGTTTTCCCTGATTTCTGACATAATCCAGATCCACTTCACAGAGAAGATCGCCCTGCTTCACTCTGTCACCCTGCTTTGCATGTGTTTTGAATCCTTTGCCGTTGAGTTCGACAGTATCAATACCGATATGGATCAGAACTTCTTTTCCGCCTGCCGTGAGAATACCGTAGGCATGTCCTGTCGGGAACGCAACTGTCACTTCACCTGTATAAGGAGAATAGATCTTTCCGTCGGAAGGTTCGATGGCAAAGCCGTCGCCCATAGCCTTGGATGCAAATACCTGGTCGCTGACTTTCGTGATGTCAACAAGTGTGCCGGCCGCAACAGCTGCCAGTTTTTCATTCTTTTCAGCATCTGTGAATTCTGTGTAAGCTGCTGCTTCAGCTGCTTCTTCTTCTGCTTCTTCAATCAGAATTCCTTCAGGTGTGAGTCTCTTTCTGCCGAACATAACGGTCAGAACAAACGGAACACACAGAGCAATCAGCATGCACACTGCAAACATACCCATTGAGTAAGGCTTCATTGACAGGATGCCGGGCAGACCGCCGACACCGATCGCACTGGCTTCACATGAGAATGCTGTGGAAATAATACCTGCAAGAGAGGAGCCGATCATTCCGCAGATGAACGGGAATCTGTACTTGAGGTTGACACCGAACATAGCCGGCTCAGTGACACCGAGGTAGCATGAGATAGCTGAAGGAATATTGATTTCCTGTGCTTTTGCATTCTTCTTCTGCAGATAAGCCATTCCCATAACAGCAGAACCCTGGGCAATATTGGAGAGTGCAATCATCGGCCAGAGCATTGTTCCGCCTGTGCTGTTGATCAGCTGCAGGTCGATCGCATTTGACATATGATGCAGACCGGTAATAACAAGAGGTGCATAGAAGAAACCGAAAATCGCACCGAAGATAACCCTGAAGTTGCCTGAAATACCTGCCATTACAACAGTGGATACGCCCTCACCGATCTTCCAGCCGATCGGACCGAGAACGAAGTGCGCTGCCATTACTGCAAGAAGCAGTGAGCAGAACGGAACAAGAATCATCGATACAACCTGCGGTACAATTCTCTTGAAGAACCTTTCCAGATATACAAGCGTAAATGCCGCAAGGATTGCCGGAATAACCTGAGCCTGATAACCGATCATTCTCGGAGATGCAAAGCCGAAATTCCACACATAATTAGGTGCCCATGCATCAGCTGCCATACCGGCAACACCGTATGCATTTACCAGCTGACCGCTGACAAGAGTAAGACCGAGAACGATACCGAGGATAGGTGTACCGCCCATCTTTCTCATAACGCTCCAGCAGATGCCTACAGGAATACCTGTATGGAATACCGCTTCACCGAGCAGCCAGAGGAATTTGTCAAGACCTGCCCAGAAGACGCTTGTTTCAACAAGAGCCTGTGTGCCGTTGCCGAATACGTAAACACTGTCAATGATGTTTCTGAAACCGAGAATCAAACCGCCTGTAATAATTGCAGGAATCAGAGGTGCAAAGATTTCCGCAATGTTGGACATGATTTTCTGAAGCGGTGTCTGGTTGGATTTAGCTGCGCTCTTGACGGCATCTTTGGAAACCCCTTCAATACCTGCAATTTCAGTAAATTCCTTATAATAATCAGCAACTTCATTGCCGATAATTACCTGGAACTGACCGGCCTGTGTAAATGTCCCCTTTGTGCTCGCAAGCGATTCAATTTTTTTGATATCCGCCTTTTTCGGATCTGCAAGTGCGAATCTCATTCTGGTAACGCAGTGAGTAACTGCGCTGATGTTTTCTTTGCCGCCTACATACTCAAGCAGTTTGGCAGCATCATCGTGGAACTTTCCCATTTTTTACCTCCATAGTGCGTTCACGTTGTACGTACATGTCACTGCACACAAATAATATAACTTGTACGTACATGTATGTCAATACGAATTCATAAACAAATCAATATTGACTTCGAAAATGATGTATTAGTGAATATTAGGGATGATATGTTTTTTCTTACTTAAATATCTCATAAAAAAAGCATTATTCCAATGCTTTTTTTGTCAGATGAATTTTTATGCTTTTTGAATTCTTCTTGCGAAATCTTTGAATCTGAACTTGTCCGGACGATGACGTGAAGATGTATACTGGAATACCCTTGTATCCTCCAGATATGTATGTGATACAACCGAAACCACCATGTTGTTGTCTTTCAGATCCAGCCAGCGCCTGTCCATGTTTGTGGCAGCCTGACATGTTATTTCCTTTTCGGCATATGCAATCTTAAGTCCGAGGTCTCCTTCAAGATAGGCAAAAAGAGAATCCTTTGCCTGTTCCTCTGTCAGTCCCGGCGCAATCTGTGCATTCAGGAAATCTGTATCCAGAATAACAGCCTCTCCGTCAACTTTTCTGACTCTCTGAATCAGCCAGACCCAGTCTTCATCATTAAGCTCAAGTTCCTTTTTTATCCTCTCATCCGGATGCATCTTTTCGAAGGCAATAACCCTGGTCTCGACATGATCGCCGAGAACCGGTGCAAGTTCTTTAAAGCTTACAAGTCCGGAGACAGGAAACTCGATTCTGTTTATATCAAGAACGATAGACCCGACGCCTCTGCTTTTCTGTATATATCCGTTTGCGGCAAGCAGACCGAGTGCCTTTCTGACAGTATCCCGGCTGACATTGTACTGCTCCATCAGAAAAAACTCACCGGGGAGTGTGGAACCTGCCTTGTATTCTCCCCTTTCAATATCTCCTCTGATCTGGTTGTAAATATCCTGATATTTTGACATATTTTTCTCCATTCAAATTTCAGAATCAAATGAATAAATCATGCAATATTAGGTTATCCTGCAGAATTGCCGGATATTTTATATAAAGTATTATATCCTTTTCAGCTGTCCGGTAATACATCATCCGACATGCTTTTCTGAATCCTCTGCCTGAGCGTTGTTGCCCGGACATGGCGTTCAAGCGTCTGTATGCCCTTTATAAAGGCACCCTTTTCTCCGAGAAGCACCAGTGACTGACGGGCACGCGTCACACCGGTATAAAGCAGCTTTCTCTGAAGCATGATTGAGTACTGGTATGTAACCGGCATAACAACAATCGGATATTCACTGCCCTGTGATTTATGTACGGAAATACAGTAGGCAAGTGTAATGTTTTTAAAATTGTCAGGATTGTATTCCACATAAATCCCATCAAAATTCACAACGATTACGGGCTGATGATTCTCTGTTTCCTCAGCTGTATAAATCTCTTCAAGCATGCCGATATCACCGTTGTATACGTCATCATCAGGCTGATTCTTCAGCTGAAGGATTTTATCTCCCGTCCGGAACGTGATATATCCGACACGCATCTGTTTTTTCCGCCTGTCATACGGATTGAATGCCTCCTGAAGCGCATTGTTCAGCACATCAATTCCGCACGGTCCGCTGTACATCGGTGCCAGCACCTGAATATCATTCATGGAATATCCTTTATCAAGTGCCCACTGTACGATCTTCAGCACATTTTCCTTCACTTCAAACCTGGAACATTCAAAGAATGCAACGTCATGACTGAATTTCAGAAAATCTGCTTCACCGCTGTGAATCATATGGGCAAGATTAATCACATCACTTCCCTCTTTCTGTCTGTAGATGTGATTCAGGCGTACAAGAGGAAACTGCTCTGAAGCGATCAGATCGCGCAAAACACTTCCGGGCGATACACTCGGCAGCTGATCTTCGTCTCCTATCACACAGATTCTTCTGACCCTTCTGCATGCCTTCAGAAGATTTGCGAACAGGTGAATGTCAACCATCGAAAACTCATCAATTATCAGAAGGTCCGCTTCGATCGGATCATCTTCGTTCTTGCCGAATGTATTGGACTCCAGGTCCCATTTCAGAAGACTGTGAACCGTAACAGCCTGATTGTCCGTAACTTCCGCCAGCCGTTTGGCAGCTCTTCCCGTAGGCGCCGTACACATTACGGTTGAACTGGGATACAAAAGCTTGAACAGTGTAACAAGCGCTCTTACAAGTGTAGTTTTCCCGGTTCCGGGACCGCCTGTCACTATCAGAAACGGATAATCAAAAAACTTCTCCACAGCATTGATCTGTGTTTCATCATACTGTATTCCGTATTCCTCCTGCATCCGGTTCAGATACCCGTGCATCAGTTCCTCGTCAAACGGGTCAATGTCAAACCAGGGGAACATCTGCAGAAATGAAGCAGTATAGCATTCGGCATCATACTGTGACTTCGGATAAATGCGGCCCTCTTCCATAATCAGACGCCTGTTTTTCAATGCAGCATCAAGCAGGGCATCATAATCTGCTTCGATTCCCGAAAGATCCTTTCGGAAATGCTCCTCGAGAACCGTATTCATGACATAGCTGTCGCCGGATGCCATGCACAGATCCATGCATAATGAAATCAGATATGCGTAGAGACGCCTTTCATCATCTTTCGAAAATCCCAGCGATTCGGCAATTCTGTCTGCGGTTTTAAAACCGAATCCGTCGCATTCCTCTATGACACGGTACGGATTTTCCTGTATTTTCCGCAAAGCGTCCTTGCCGTAGGCACGGTTGAGCCTGACGAGGTTTCTCATACCGATTCCGTGAACATTGAGAAAGCGAACGAGTTCGGAAAGACCGTCATCCTCTTCCCTGAGACCTTCAGATATAATATTGATTTTATCTTCCTTCAGACCGATTGTTTTCAGAATATCAGGATTGTCCCGAATGATCTGAAGACAGGACTCACCAAGCTTCTTTACGATTTTTTCAGCTGTTTTCTTTCCGATGCCGGGAAACTGCGTGCCTGAAAGGTATCTGATGATTCCCTCCTCTTCAGAGGGAAGCGGTTTTTCCAGCGATTCAATCTGAAACTGCATGCCGAATCTCGGATGTTCCACATAATTGCCGTAAATGTTGTATCTGATGTCTGTCTCGGGCACAGAGGGAAGTATGCCTGTGCAGGTAATTACCTTTTCACTTTCATCAAGCAGAAGAAAACGCATGACAGTATAAAATGTCACGTCGTTTCTGTACACAATGTAAACCGGTTTTCCTGAAAGTCTGACAGTTGTTTCCATTTCTACTCCGATGGATGTACCTGTGATTCAATCAGCCGCATCAGATCCTTTCCGTTTCTGAAAACTGCATCAATTTTTCCCCCGCCGAGGCAGATATCATCCTTGTAAAAGACTGCTTCCTGTCCGGGAGTTACACTTCTGGAAAGCTGCGGATACTCACAGTATGCTGTATCCGAATCCATTTTGATCAGCCGGATGGGAACATCCGCCTGCCGGTAGCGGAACTTTGCACAGCAGTTCAGATTCGAACTGCAGTCAGCGAGCCAGTTAATTCCCGAAACAAGGCATCTGTCACTGTACAGCCAGTCCTGATGGTCACTGTTAACGACATAAAGCTCATTGCGTTCAACATTTTTTCCGACTGCAAAGTACGGTCCCGTTCCGCCGATATCCAGGCCTTTTCTCTGTCCGATTGTATAATAGAGCACTCCTTTGTGTTCCCCCACTGTCTGCCCGTCAATAATGTTTATGATACGTCCCGGCTTCATGGGTAGGTAATTACTGAGGAATTCCCTGAATTTTCTTTCTCCGATAAAACAGATCCCGGTGCTGTCCTTCTTCTTTGCGACAGGAAGTTTCAGCGACCCGGCAATTTCCCTGACCCGGGGCTTATCTATTGTTCCGAGCGGGAAAATGACATGATTCAGAGTCTCCCTTCTGATCTCACACAGAAAATAAGACTGATCCTTGTTTCTGTCATCCGCCTTCATCAGCACATTGCTGCCGTTAAGACGTCCCAGTTTTGCATAATGTCCTGTAGCCAGAGTACTGAACCCGTTTTCTTGGGCGAATTTGACGAAACTGTCAAATTTAATATACCGGTTGCACAGAATATCCGGATTCGGCGTTCTTCCCCTGCGGTATTCCCTTAAAAACTCTTCAAACACATCATTCCAGTATTCTTCAATAAAATCCACGCGCATCAGCGGCAGACCCAGCGCTTCTGCTGCAGCTTCCGCATCAGCCCAGTCCGCTTCCTGCGAACATACCGGATCATTCAGCGTAGGATTCCCGTTGATATCGTCATTCGTAAGGGAATCCCAGTTGCGCATAAAAGCACAGGTTACATCGTAACCCTGTTCCTTCAGCAGATAGGCGGCTACAGCCGAATCGACGCCGCCTGATAAACCAACAAGTACCTTCATATTTCTTTACCTAACAAAACTGAGGCTTCAAGCCTCAGTTTCTTCTCTTACACTTCTGCAGCCCTCAAAATTCGGACAATCTCCTGTACATGTATCAACTGCGATACGCCGTAGTTCCTTAGGCACAAATACGCCTATTTCTTCAGAATCATACCCTACCTGGAAGCTGTCCTCACTCAGGATAATCGGCCGTTTCAGAATGCTCGGATTATCCTTGATGAATGTAATCAGTTCATCTGTAGTCATTGAATCAATATCAATATGATTCTCCTGAATGACTTTGGAACGCTTGGATATGATATCATCGGTTCCGTTTTCGCTTCTGACGAGCAGATGCTTGATTTCACTGTCATTCAAAAGAGTTTTGAAAATATTCTTTTCTTTAAACGGAAGATTTCTGTCTTTCAGCCACTGTTTTACCTTTCGACAGCTTGCACATCCAGGAGATGTATATACAACTATCATTCAGAATCCTCCTTTCGACAAGTATTCTAGCATTAAATATCTGATTAGTCTTCAAACCAGGGGATCAAATTAATATATTTTTTATTTTATCTACACAATTTGCAGAATCAGCGATGCAATTGTGAAATAGATCAGAAGTGAAACAGCATCGACGATTGTCGTCAGCATAGGAGAGGCAACGACAGCCGGATCAAGATGAATACGGTTTACAACCATGACAAGTGTGGAAGCAACACTCATGGAAAGGAATACGGCACAGATGATCGTCAGACATACAACTGCCGCAATCTGAACCGGCAGACCGTCCAGCGTGATGCACTTGATAAAATTCGCTGCCGACAGTGTCAGTCCGCAGAGCAGACCGACTCTCATTTCCTTGAAGATAACCTTAATGAAGTCGCTGAAGCTGATCTCTCCCAGTGAAAGACCGCGCACAACTTCTACCGAAGCCTGTGAGCCCGCATTACCTGCAGAGTCCATAAGCATCGGAATATAAGCAGTCAGAATTACATATTTGCTGAGAGCATTCTCGAAGCTTGTAATAATCTTTCCGGTGAACGTAGCAGACACCATGAGGATCAAAAGCCAGGGAATACGTTTCTTAAATGCTTCAAATACAGTTGTTTTGTTGTAGGACTTATCGTTCGGGATAATGGCAGCCATCTTTTCGATGTCTTCGGTCGTTTCCTGCTCGACAATATCCATGACGTCGTCGACGGTGATAATACCGACCATGCGGTTTTCCTTGTCAACTACCGGCATTGCCGTAAAGTCATATTTCCCGAACATTCTGGCAACTTTTTCCTGATCGGTTCCGGTGTTCACGGAGATGACATCTTCATTCATGATATCTCCGATCAGTTCCTCAGGTTTGGAAATGACAAGATAGCGCAGTGCAACAGTGCCCAGAAGCAGTCTGCGCGTATTCAGAACATAACATACATTGACTGTTTCGGAATCCATGCCGATCTCACGGATACGGTCAATTGCCTGGGCAACGGTCATATCTTCACGCAGGTCAACAAACTCGACCGTCATGATCGAACCGGCGGAGTCCTCAGGATACTGAAGCAGATGATTGATTGCCTCGCGGGTGTCCGGCTTGGCATTCGCCAGAAGTTTCTTTACAACATTGGCAGGCATTTCCTCAAGCAGGTCAGCCGCATCATCTGCGTACAGATTGTCAATGATCGTGCCGGCTTCTTTTTCACTCAGGGAAGTAATAATGTACTGCTGACTGTCCTGTTCAAGCTGCGAAAAAACATCTGCAGCCAGCTCTTTCGGAAACAGACGGAACATCTTCAGCATGTCATCGTCTTCCATCTTCTCCATTAAAGAGGCAACGTCAGATTCGTTCATATCCTGCGCCCTGCCGCGCAGCTTTGCATATTGTTTATTTGCTAAAAGCCCGCGAAAAATATCAAGCTCTTTTTCTTCATTGAATTCCATGGCTCTTCTCCTTCAGATATAGTTTTCATGATCACGCACAAATGCGGAGGAATGCTGCATAAACTGCCCGTACTGTCACTCATGAAAACCACCTCCTTCCGGATTGCCTTACAGATATATTATGTTTTTTTTCACTCTTCAGTCAATAAACAATGACAGACTTTTATTGTTTATTCCAGCGGTTTCTGATAATAGTTTCCGACGATTCTGTTTACGGAATTCACCGTAATAAAAGCATGCGGATCAGTATGTTTGATGTTATCAATTACGTCCTTCATCTGATATGTGTTGATCGTCATCATCAGAAGCCAGTGCGGCTCATCCGTAAAACCGCCCTCACACTGTACTTTTGTAATACCGTGACGGCAGGTATGAAACACAGCATCACAGACTTCCTGCGGATAATTCGTCACCACATTAAGCCCGGTCAGTTTATAGCGCTGATGAATCACACCCACAACCTGGGTGGAAACATACTGAAATATGATCGAATACAGTGCCTGTTCCCAGCCGAACAGCAGTCCGGCTATCATCAGTACGCACGCATTGGCAGCCATCACATAATTCCAGGTCGGCATATTAAATCGGATTGACATGTAAATGGCAATAAAATCGGTGCCCCCGGAACTCGCATTGTTTCTGAGCGCAATTCCCACCGCAAGACCGTTGATCAGTCCTCCGAATACAGCAATCAGCAGAGGATCATTCGTAATAATCTCCTGGAAATTAAATGATGTCAGAAATGAAGTCAGGGTATACCACATGACCGAGTAAATAACAAATTTGTGTCCTATCTTTTTCCAGACAAATATTGTGGTCAGCCCGTTCATCAGAAAATAGATGACGGAAAAACTCAGGGATATATTGAAAAATTTCCGCAGAACTTCCGATATCAGTCTGGATATGCCGGCATACCCGCCGGGAAACAGATTGCCTGATTTGACAAATACCGACATGCCGAGGGAATAAAGCAGAGCACTGATGACAATCATCAGAACATGAATCATGTCCTCTTTTTTAAAAATCTTATCCGAAATCATACGCCTCCGAAAAACTCTCTTTTATTATCATTCAGTTTCCTGATGTATTCCTCACACCGCTTCAGCTGCATTCTGACACTTCTTCTGGATGCATTCACGATGATATCGATCCCGCCGCACAGAACGACTTCCGTCCTGTCATTTCCGTAGCTGTATATATCCACCACCTCGTTATAGCAGATCCACAGACATTCCGGATCATTTGCCGGAGAAGTGACAGGGAAATATATCAGTCCGATATCTTCCGATACCAGAACAGGTATTTTTTTGACGATATTCAGCAATGAGGCGGCACTGTCCGTTCTGCCTTTCAGACCTGAACCGAGTCTGCGGCATAAATCAT
This sequence comes from Solobacterium sp., assembly GCA_024696355.1. Lineage (GTDB taxonomy): Bacteria > Bacillota_I > Bacilli_A > Erysipelotrichales > Erysipelotrichaceae > Bulleidia. The sequence continues at coordinate 8,611 of JAILGV010000168.1, read as the reverse complement.
CAAGGATATCCGCAGGTTTTCTGTCCTCCTCAACCATTATTCGGTCTTTCCGAAGACAGACCGTCTTCTTCTTTTCCGGATCATAACGCATGGTTATGTATCGCTCTGTCAGTAAATTCATGATTCTGCTCCTTCTTCGGCGTTATATTGAAGCACCTGCCTTCCGAAGTTTTAAAAGCCAAAGCACTGCCGGCACAATATGCCCGAATGCAAGACTGCCCTGCACTTCAAAATCTGCAGGGCCTTGTTTTTTCTTCATTTTTAAGTGCGGTCAATCCTCGAAGTACGTCTCATTTTTCTCGTCATCATCGAGGCCGTCGTCAGTATCCTCATAAAATCTGTAATATCTTGCTTCGGCACGGCGGAACGTCCGTTCCCTGTCCATTTCTGCCGCAAGGATCAGAAGCCTTATTCCGTACACAGCCAAAAATGCAGCTACTGCGACTGAAAGAAAATCACTGACAGACTCAAGCATAAACGCCTCCCGCCTCATTATAGAATTGCATGTATGGTTTGTCCATCACAGCCGTTCAAGAAAGTCCGCACCTTTGATTGCCTCGTCCGCAGAAAGCCCCGGGAATCCCTTCTGGCGCATCACTTCATATATCATAACCGCCACAGTATTCGAAACATTCAGACATCTCGCAGAAGAAACCATCGGTATCCGTATGCACCGGTCGATATCATGCTTCAGAATATCCTTGTCGATTCCGGTGCTTTCCTTTCCGAACACCAGATATATATCATCACTGACAGAAGAAAAATCAAATTCGGAAGGATTTTTGTGGCCGTATCTGGTCGTATAGTAAAACTCCCCCTTGTTTTCCCGGACGAAAGAATTCCAGTCATGCCATACTCTCATGTCCAGCCTGTCGATATAATCAAGAGATGCTCTTTTCAGATGGGCCTGATCCACATAAAATCCCAGCGGCTCAATCAGATCAAGCCGGCATCCGAATGCCACGCATGTCCGCATGATATTGCCTGTATTCTGCGGAATCTCAGGCTCATATAAAACAACATGAATCATTCCGCACTGCCCCTTTTCAGTCCGTAAATGCTGATAGAAGCCGCAATCATGCAGGCAAGAAAGCCGAGTATGATCTGTACGACCATGTCAAAAAAGAAGGTTTCCGGAAAGAGGTTGATCATGATGGAAGTGCGCGGATCAAGCAGCCAGAGATCATTGTCAAAGAAGAATAAATGAAAATTCGTCCAGAAATTATTGAAATCAAGCATAACCCAGACACCGATCACAGAAATCAGGGCCAGCAGTGCCGCAGATCCGGGAATAAATCCGTCTCTGAGCACTTTGCCTGCTTTCTTTTCCCATACTGAAAGGAACAGGATCAGAGCCGCACCGAGTGCGGCGCATATATTGCGGAACAGAATCGCTTTCCGGTACAGTGCCTTTACATCAACCATATGCAGCGTTTCGCGCTCGTTGAACACCTCCCGCTCCGTACCGTTCACCTCAGCAGTTACCACGATATCCTGCCGCTCATCCCTGAGATAATCCAGCAGTGCCGATGTTGATGCCATAACGTCATCATTGCTCATGCCTGTAACTTCGGAAGTATCATTTTTCTCATACTCTGCACGGTAAAAATCTTTTCTGAATGCACAGACATCAATGCATGTTGCCAGCAGTGCCGCAACAAGAAGGAAGCATGCCAGTGCTGACAGTGCCTTAGTGGTTTTCACGAAGCCATTCCTCCAGTTTTCTTAATGCCTTGCCCCGGTGGGATATGGCATTTTTCTCATCCTTGCTCAGTTCCGCCATGGTTCTGTGCAGAGGCGGATAATAAACGATCGGATCATATCCGAATCCGTTTTCGCCCTTCGGCTCATATGCAATCTCACACTCAACTTTGTCTGAGAATACAGCAGGCTGCCTTCCCGGGGCAGTCCAGGCAATTGCGCACACATACCTGCAGGATCTGTCGGTGCGGTCACCCATTTTTTCAAGTACGATACGGTTTTTAACACTGTACGGCGTATCATGTCCGAGCCATCTTGCACTGTGCACTCCCGGACCGCCGTCAAAGGCATCAACAGATAGTCCGCTGTCATCGCTGATCGCTTCGATTCCGTACTGATCCGTAACAGCCTGCGCCTTGATTACTGCATTCTCTTCAAAAGTTTCCCCGGTTTCCTCAGGTTCCCTGTAATCCGGAAAATCAGCCAGACACCTGACTTCATATCCTTCCGGTTCCAGCATCTCCCGGAATTCTCTGATTTTGCCTGCATTTCCGCTGGCAACAACAATTACCTTTTTATCCATCTGCATCTCCCTGCCGCTGAATTATTAATCACGGCATTTTCATTTGCTTTTTGTATTACACAGAATTTTCCTGTAAAGCCCATATATACATAACACAGTTTCACTGTCATTTACAGAATATTAACCGTGCTGTCAGGCACTGGCTGCCTTTGCTTAAGGCAGAACCGCAAACACTGCGGCAATTACAAGAGAAGGAAGCATATTTGCCACCCTGATCCGTATATTGAAGATCAGATTTACACCGACGCAGAATATCAGAACCGAACCGACAAGCGACAGATTATTCATAGCTCCCGTGGTAATCAAAGGTGCTATGAACCTTGCCAGAAGAGTAATTGCCCCCTGCAGAATACCTACCGGCACTGCAGAAAACAATGCGCCTTTGCCGAGGGAGGCAGTCATTACCATGATGATAATAAAGTCCAGGACTGCCTTCGCGGCCAGAACAGAATAATCTCCGGTAATCCCGTCCTGAATCGAACCGACAACGGCCATAGCACCGATGCAGACGGTCAGCGACGCTGTTACAAATGCCGACACAAATGCACTGTCACTGCCGCTGCCGCTTTTCTGCTTCAGCCATTCACCGAATGTTTCCATTCTGCTGTCAATGTCAATCCATTCCCCGATCACTGAGCCCAGAGCAAGGGATATTATCATCATCATGCTGCCCTGCACGGCAATCTTTCCGTTTTCCACCTGAAGCATTTTCTCAAGAGCGCCTGCCGTTCCCAGAAACATAACAGCTATTCCGTTAGCCTGCATCAGAGTTGTGCGAAACCTCTGCGGCAGCCGGTTTCCGAAAAGCAGACCGCATATTCCTCCGGCAATAATTGCCAGTACATTGATCAGTGTCCCCATGCCTGACCTCCCAAGTCATAAAATCTTCTGTATATTGTCCGCAACTTAAGAAATGCCTCTTCTGAGGCATTTCATTTAAAGCTTTCTAACTTTCAGGACGCCGTTGATTCTGCCGATTTTTTCAAGCATGTCTTCAGGCACATCATTTTCCAGATCAATCATTGTATAAGCATATTCTTTTCTGGAACCGTTGGACATGTTGGCAATATTCATATTATCAGCGGCAAGAGCTGCTGTGATCTGACCGATCATATTCGGAATATTTCTGTGAAGGATGCAGAGACGGCAGGCATATGCACATACACCCATATCACAGTTCGGATAGTTTACTGAATTGCGTATATTTCCGTATCTGATATAGTCAGCTGCCTGCTCGCAGGCCATTCTTGCACAGTTCTCCTCTGCCTCCTCGGTCGAAGCTCCCAGATGCGGCGTTGCAATAACATTCTTCATGGACATTACTGCAGGATTCGGGAAATCCGTCAGATAATGAGATACTTTTCCGGATTCCAGTGCCTCCTTCATATCATCATCATTAACAAGAACGTCTCTTGCGTAATTCAGAATGACTACGCCGTCCTTCATTTTTTCAATGGCTTCCCTGCCGATCATTCCTTTTGTGGCGTCCATTGCCGGAACATGCAGAGTGATGTAATCACATTCCCTGAAAATCTCATCGGCGCTGGACGCATGGTGAACGCTTCTGGAAAGCATCCAGGCGCTCTTGACGGAAATATAAGGGTCAAATCCGTACACTGTCATGCCCAGCTTGACGCAGGCATTTGCAACTTCGGTACCGATCGCACCAAGACCGATTACACCGAGCTTCTTTCCGGATATTTCCGTTCCGGCAAAGTTCTTCTTTGCCTTTTCCATATCTTTGGAAATATTTCTGTCATTGTGATTTTCCTTTACCCAGTCAATACCGCCGATAATGTCACGGGCAGCCATCATCATTCCGGCAATCACAAGCTCCTTTACCGCATTTGCGTTGGCGCCGGGTGTGTTGAATACAACAATTCCCTTTTCTGCGCATCTGTCGAGGGGAATATTGTTTACGCCCGCACCTGCCCTGGCAATTGCCTTCAGTTCAGGATCGAACTCCATATCATGCATGACGGCACTTCTGACAAGAATAACATCAGCACCCTCGGGCGTATCGCTGATCGTAAATGTATCATCAAGGACTTCAAGCCCTGTTTTGGAAATGTTGTTAAGACAGTATACCTTGGTCATTACTGATGTGCCTCCTCGAATTCCTTCATAAATGCAACAAGCTTTTCAACACCTTCCCTGGGCATGGCGTTATAGATCGATGCCCTCATGCCGCCGACGGTGCGGTGGCCTTTCAGGTTGACAAATCCTCTTGCTTTGGCTGCCGCAATAAACTCTGCATCAAGATCCTTGTCATCTGTAACAAAAGGAACATTCATAATCGATCTGTCCTTTACATCAACAGTTCCCCTGAACATTTTGCTGGAATCAAGGAAATCATAGAGGATCTTTGCCTTTTCCTCATTGCGCTTTTTCATTTCTTCAAGACCGCCGAGGTTCTTCAGATGTCTGAACACTTTGCCGCAGATATAAATATTGTATGTAGGCGGCGTATTGTAAAGACTTCCGTTATCGCTGTAAGTCTTGTATTTCAGCATTGTCGGAGTTCCCGGCAGTACATCATCCCTGATCAGGTCTTCACGGATGATTACGATTGCAAGACCTGCAGGACCGACATTCTTCTGGACACCTCCGAAAAGAAGTCCGAATCTGGATACATCAATCGGCTCGCTCAGGAAGCAGCTGGAAATATCAGCAACCAGGGGTTTCCCTTTTGTATTCGGAAGTTCATGGAAAACTGTTCCGTAGATCGTGTTGTTCAGACAGATGTAAACATAATCTGCATCCTCATCAACAGGAAGATCGCTGCAGTCGGGAATATATGCAAATGTGCGGTCAGCGGATGATGCGAGAGCGTTTGCCCTGCCGAACAGTTTGGCTTCGGCGAAAGCTTTCTTGGCCCATTGTCCGGTAATAATATAATCGCCGACTTTATTGCGGAACAGATTCATCGGAATCATGGCAAACTGCATATTTCCGCCGCCCTGTACGAACAGAACTTTATAATTGTCGGGAATGTTCATCAGTTCACGAAGATCCTTCTCGGCAGTATCGATAATGTCCTGGAAATCTTTAGATCGGTGACTCATCTCCATGACGGACATGCCTGTACCGTTATAGTCAAGCATTTCTTCGGAAGCCTCTTTTAAGACTTCCTCAGGCATTACAGCCGGTCCTGCAGAAAAGTTGTAAACTCTGGTCATAAATCTCCTCCAATTTGTAATATTCAGTGTTTTACAGTATTGTACCTCAATTGCATCATATTGTGTAAAAATATCAGCAGCACTGTTAAGTTTTTACACAAATGTCTATGAAACAGTTTTCACTTTGTTTTACAGCCCGAGAGTATCCGCTGTCTTTTCTGCTTCGGAAAGAATTTCCTCAAACTGCTTCATTGCCGTTTCAATCGGTTCAGACGTCGTAAGATCAACTCCCGCATGCTTCAGTTCATCAATCGGATATCTGCTTGATCCCATACTGAGAAATTCAAGATACGGTTTTACGGCTTCTTCACCTTTTTCCAGGATCATCCTTGAGATTGCCACGGCAGCCGAATAGCTTGTTGCATACTTAAATACGTAGAACGGTCTGTAAAAATGAGGAATTCTCGCCCATTCATACTGCACCTCATCGTCCGATGCCATTCCCGGTCCGAAATACTTATCGATCAGCTTTCTGTACATTTCATTGAATGCGGCCGCATTCAGTGCTTTCCCCGCTTCATTTGCGGCATGGGCATCTCTTTCAAATTCCGCAAACATCGTCTGACGGAATACGGTGCCTTTAAAGCCTTCCAGATACTGGTTCAGCAGCGCCATTTTTTCCCACGGGTCAGTGCATCTGCCGAGCAGCTGTCTGATCAGCAGATTTTCGTTTACGGTTGACGCAACTTCGGCAACGAAAAGCGTATATCCGGCATACTGGGGCGGCTGATTATGATTGGAATGCCAGGTGTGCATGGAATGTCCCATTTCATGTGCAAGCGTGGATACACTGTCAAGCGTTCCCGTAAAATTCATCATGATATAAGGATTGGAATCATATGTTCCGGAAGAGAACGCTCCGGAACTCTTGCCTTTATTGGGATATACATCAATCCATCCTTCGCTCAGGCCCTTTCTCACTGTTTCCGTGTAATTCTCACCGAGCACGCTAACTGCGTCCAGTACCATATCCTTTGCCTGGTCATAGGTATATGTTTTTTTCGAATCCTTTACCAGCGGCGCATAAACATCATAATAATGCAGCTCATCAACCCTGAGAAGTCTCTTCCTCAGTGCCAGATACCTGTACATCAGATCCATGTGAGCCGAAACACTGCTGACAAGATTGTCATAGACCTCTTCAGGTATATGCTCCTCTGCCATAGCCATTGCCCTTGAGCTCTTATAGTTCCTCAGGGCAGCTTCTGCACAGGCAGCTTTTACTGCGGTTGCATAAGTCTGTGCAAATGTATTGATATGACTGCTGTATCCCCTGTAATACTTCTCAAATGAGTTCTTTCTGAGTACACGGTCATTGCTGCTCTGAAGAAGAATATAGCCGGCATTTGTCACTTCATGCTGGCTTCCTCCGGCATCCTCCGCACTGCCGAATGTCATGTCGGCATCCATCAGCGCAGAACTGATTTCACCCGGACCGCCGAGCACTTCACCCATTGCCGCAAGCATTCCTTCTTCCTTTTCCGAAAGAGTGTGCGCTTTTTTATTCAGAAGGTTTTCAAGGATGAAGGCATAGTCTTTCATGATGTCATCGTTCATCATGTCTCTGATTCTGTCTTCATCAAGCTTCAGAATTTCAGGATCAGCGAATGCCAGCATGCCGGATATTGCCACGTATTTGCCGTAAATTCTCATGTACATGCTCTGTGCTTCGGGATTTCTGGTATCTTCGCTGTTTCTGAGCTGGGCATATGTAAACAGATTGTTTATTCTTCTGCCCAGCGCGAAAAACGCATCATAGAATTCCCTGACCGCCGAGGCAGAATCAAGTTTTCCTTCAAAGGATGCACAGTATGCTGCAGGCTGATCAATCGCAGCAAGTTCCTTCTCAAATGCTTCATCATTCTCAAACAGTGACGACAGATCCCATTTATAAACGGAATCAATCTCACTGCGCTCCCTGTTTAATTCACTCATATTTCCTCCGTATCATATAAAATATCCAAACACGTATATCTTACAGTTTTTATCAAAACATGTGAATTTTTTTAATTTGCACTTGCAATTATCCTTTACTTGGCTATAATTATTTTTGCGCATTGGGATATAGCCAAGCGGTAAGGCAACTGGCTCTGAACCAGTCATTTCGGGAGTTCGAATCTCTCTATCCCAGCCATATTAAACCGGGCAATGATGTCCGGTTTTATTTTTTCATATCATTGTTTCCTGCCATGTTTTAGAGTAGAATTGACGGGGAAAAAGAGGAGTATTTTAATGACAGTAAGAACACGTTTTGCCCCCAGTCCGACGGGGTATATGCATATCGGAAATCTGCGTACGGCACTGTACGCCTACCTTGTGGCAAAGAAGGATCCGGACGGGGTGTTTATCATGAGAATTGAGGATACTGACCAGGGCCGTCTTGTGGAAGGTGCGACAGATATTATTTACAATACGATGAAGCAGTGCGGCCTTAAGCATGATGAAGGTCCCGATGTCGGCGGTCCTGTCGGTCCGTACATTCAGTCAGACCGTGTCAGAATGGGTCTTTACATGAAATATGCCCGTGAACTCGTACATAAGGGCGGTGCCCACTACTGCTTCTGCAGCCAGAGCACAATCGATGAAATGCGCGAAAAAACCGAAGCTGAGGGCGGCTCATTCAAATATGACGATCCCTGCAAAAACATCAGTACCGAAGAAGCCGAAGCGCGCATTAACAGCGGAGAATCATTTGTTATCCGTCAGACAATACCTGCCGACGGCACAACGAGCTTCAACGATGAAGTTTTCGGAACAATCACAGTTGAAAATGAAACTCTGGATGAACAGGTTCTTATCAAAAGTGACGGCTTCCCCACCTACAATTTTGCCAATGTAATCGATGATCATCTGATGGGCATCACGGATGTGGTCAGAGGAATGGAATATCTTTCCTCTTCTCCCAAATACAATCTGATCTATGATGCATTTGACTGGGATATTCCCAGATACATTCACTGCCCGCCTGTCATGAAGGATGAACATAACAAACTCTCGAAGAGAAACGGTGATGCTTCATTCCAGGATCTGATTGCCAAAGGATATCTTCCGGAAGCTATTCTGAACTATATTGCCCTTCTCGGATGGTCTCCCGAGACAAATCAGGAAATCTACTCTCTTGATGAACTTGTTGAAGCATTCAACGTCA
>JAILGV010000139.1 GCA_024696355.1 Solobacterium sp. | reverse complement strand
GCATCCGATCGTCATATGGCCGGGAGAATGCTGGTACGGCGGCGCATGCGTCATGTCCTGCCCCGTGCAGGCAATGCGTCTGGAGCACCCGCTCATGAACAGGGCAAGATTCATCAGGGCATTCAGATAGCCGTCCGGTTGCCGGACGGTTTTCTTTCATATGCCGAATGCACCGGCTTTCTGATGCAGGGTGCCGGTATATTTAAAGCTGTACCCCGGTTTAATGGAAATGATATACTGTTAGAATAAAGGAGCACTCAGTATATGAAAATCAGAAAAACAGCTGCGGCTGTATGCGCCGCATTCCTTTTTGCAGGATGTTCTTCCTCTTACTCCAAAGGCGATCAGATGTATGAAAAATACGGGAAGCTGATTGATGCTCTGGAAGCCGGTGATTATGACAGCTCTGTCAGAGCTTTCAATGAATATCTGCCGCAGCCGGAAACAGAAGAAGTGACGCTTACCAAAGACAATCTGTTTGATTACTATGAACTGGATGTGGATGTCGAATACCGCAGGGATGACCGCGGCAGAGTCAGGACAATGCTCGAAAGCGTCTTCCTGAAGATCAGGCCGGAGTTCGAAAATATCGCAGTCATCGAGAACGGGCATATCAGCTACGAGTATGTGTACCGGTGCTACCTGATCTCCGAGATGGACCCCGAAGAAGGCACATATGTGTGTGCAGAAGCCGAACTGCCTCCTTCTCTGAGCTATATGAGTGATGATCTGAAGCTGCAGTCTGAAAGCAACGGTCTTTATGAAACAGGATTTGTCTGCTTCTATGACTATGTCAACATGGCTTCCTACGGTCCCCACCGCGGCGTTCTGATCTTTGAAGACCCCGAAGAATACTCTGCCCATTATGTGCTCGAACCTTCTGATATAACGTTCACGGATGTACGCGGAACACTGAAAATCAGAAAATAAGGAAAACACAGACAGCCCCTGCCGGGGCTGTTTTTATGAGTGTCAGTGACTCCGGCATAAAAAGTCCCGGCATTCATGCAAACCGGAACATCTTCTCTGAAGGAAAGACTGTATTATGGTATTGGGCATGCCTTCCGGATCAGAAGACATGAGTGGCGAATGTATGATAACAAAACGTGAACAGGAACTGATTGCGATCCTTCTGGGATCGGACAGCTGGATGAAAGGCAGCGTACTTGCCGGCATGCTGGGCTGCGGAAGCCGCACCCTGCAGGCTGAGATTGCAGTTGTAAACAAAATGCTGTCAAAACATTCCAGGACAATGAAGATTGCATCCAACAACCGGCTCGGCTACCGGCTCGAAGGCAGCCGTGAACAGATCAAGCGCATTGCGGCAGAACAGAATGCCGCGCCGCTGCCCGACAGCTACGAAAGCGCCAATGCAATTCTGACGGTGCTGCTGTATGAGAAAGACTACATAACACTGAACCGGATCGCCGACAAAACCTTTCTTGCGCCTTCCTCGGTGAGCGCGAACATGGACAAAGTGCGGAAAATGACAGAGCGCACCGTCGGTGCCGTGCTGGAAGTTCATCCCCGCAGGGGCTATCTGCTGAAGGCATCAGAGCCGGTCAGAAGAATGCTGGCGGTAAATGCACTGGGTGAAGAGATCACCGAAGTATCAAAGCAGTATCCCGAGATTATTGAGAGCTATGAACTGCTTCCGGATATCCGCAGGATTCTGATTGACGTGCTGGTTCCGGAAAGCTGGATTGTCGAAGGCAGGGCATTTGAAAGCTTTGCCCGCTACTGCGCCTTCAGCCTGACGAGACAGGAAAACGGATTCCCCCTGCAGGAGGACGGCATCAGCCGTGAAATCATGCCGGTAATCCGCCGTGTTGCGGAATCCCTGAATGAAGCCTTCGGCCATGCCATGACGGATACCGGAATATACTGCCTTCAGGAGCGTTTCGAAGAGCTGAACATGATCGGCACAGCCAAGAAAAACTATCCTGAAACCGAAGCAAAAATCACACGCTTCTTTGAACTGGTGGAGGCAGAGACCGGTCTTGTCTTTGCCCCGAAGGAAGATTACCGCAAACGCTTTTCAGAGCATCTGTACCGGATGGAGCGCAGACTCAACGTGGGAAACTATCTGCGGATTCCCGATCCCGAAACTTTCGAAAAGCAGTATCCCACCGCCCTTCATCTGGTAAGAACATGTCTGCGCGAGGTTTTCGGACGGCAGATTCCCGGCAACGAGGAGCGCCTGATGGTCTCCTATATCGCTTCTCTCATCGATGATTCGAATATCCCGGTCAGAGTAAATATTGTTTCGGACCGTCCGGTCGGAGAAGTATACCGCTTCCGCAGACGGATGTACGAATCACTCGGATCCATGATCGACCGGATCCATATCTTTCCGGTCTATCTGTATGAAACACGGTTTGCCGGCAGAGAACCGGACGCAGTGACACTGACAACCGAAGCAGAGCTCACCTTCCGCTACAGCGAGCTGATGTATATCGACCTCTATGCGGAGGAGTGGCAGACCGGACACATTGCGAATGTCATCAAAAAGCGGAGCGAAGAACTCAGGCAGCGCATCCTCAGGGGATATGCGGAACAGTTCAGAGATGAGGTATACGAATACAAAGGAAAGAAAGCGGACGCAATGGAGATTCTGCGCCGGTATGTGTCTCTTCCGGACGCCGTAAGTGAAAGCCTCATCGATGCCGCCACCCTGCTGGTGATATCGCACGGCGTAGACAAACATGATCAGAAGCGGATACGCACTTCCGGCATGGCTGTGTACAAAGGAAAGCCTGTTGAGCAGATCCTTTACTTCAGGATGGGACGCGAACCGGGTACCGGACGCTTTCCCGAATATATCAGAGAGGTAGTAAACAGGCGCATCTGATCACTCCGGCAACCTGCGGGACTAATTGCGTAAACGCTTCCGTTTTCCGATTAACATTTCCTTCCTACAATGAGTGTGTAAACAGAATTCACATATCTGAAGGAGATAGAATTATGGCAAAGAATTATGAAGCCGTCGCAGGAGAAATTATTACGAAGCTCGGCGGTCCGCAGAACATCACCAAAATCTTCCACTGTGCAACCAGACTCAGAACACAGCTCAAAGACCGCAGTCTTGCAGATCTTGAAGAAATCAAAAAGATCAGCGGTGTCATGGGCGCAGTCGACGCAGTCGGCGGCGTGCAGGTCATCATCGGCAATGACGTAAACAAGGTGTTTGATGCCGCTGTGTCACAGTTCCCCGAAATCGAACAGGGCGAAAACAGCAGCGAGAACCTCGACAAAAATCCGGAAGAGAAGCAGAACGTATTCTCTTCAGTCCTGAATGTGCTTTCCGCACTGATCGGACCGGTCATCCCGCTGATCATGGTCAGCGGTCTTCTGACAGCACTTCTTACCATTCTCACAAGATGGGCAGGTCTGTCCGCAGAAGGCACCACTTACACAATCCTGAATACCGCCGCAAACTGCGCAATGTACTTCCTGCCGGTCTATATCGCATATACAGCAGCGAGGAAGTTCGGCACAGACATTATGATCTCAATATTCCTCGGCGCTCTCATGATTCACCCGTCCATCAGCGGCCTTGCCGATGCGGGACAGTATGCAAGCCTGTTCGGCCTGCCGGTCCGCACCGCCAACTATACAAGCACACTGATCCCGATCATTCTCACGATCTGGGCTCTCAAATACGTGGAAAAGTTATCCGCAAAGATCATTCCCGATTCCATCAAGTTTGTCTTCCGTCCGTTCCTCACCATCCTCATTATGATTCCCGTAGCATTCTGCGTAACCGGTCCGATCGGAAGCTATGCCGGTGACCTGCTGAATATGCTTATGACATCCATCAACAGTGCAGCACCGTGGGCATCAGTTCTGGTCGTCGGCGCTCTGGCTCCGCTGCTTGTTCTGACCGGCATGCACTTTGCACTGATTCCGCTTGTATTCATGGAATTCAGCACATTCGGCTATGACAATATGCTGTTCAATGCCTTCATCGGTATGAACTTCTCACAGTTCGGCGTTGCGCTCGCTGCCTTCCTTAAAACAAAGAACCGCAGCCTTAAGGAACTTGCCGGTTCCTGCGCACTGACTGCCTTCCTGGCAGGTGTAACGGAACCCACACTGTACGGTATCTGCCTGCGCATGAAGAAGCCTCTGTACGCAACATGGATTGCCTGCATCGTCAATGCCGTATTCTGTGCAGTCTTCGGCATCAAGGTATTCAGCTTCGGTGCTCCTTCCTTCTTCACGATGCCTATCTTCATGAATCCTGACGGCACAATGTCCAACTTCTATCTTGCGGTTGCAGCCGCAGTACTCACCATCGTCACTGCATTTGCAGCAACATGGCTTCTCGGCTTCGACGACAGCGTATACGACGAATAAGAACTGAATAACAAACGGAAGCCGGGCATACGGCCCGGCTTTTACAGGAAAGGAGAGGGCTATGTACTCCACTCTGATCAACAAAACTGAAAAGCTTGCGGATGATCTGTATATGATCACCGAAACCGAAAGCATTCACTGCTATCTTCTGATCGGCAGTGAACGCGCACTTGTCATCGATGCCGGCTGGGGCTATGAGGATATCAGGCCGATTATCCGCAGCATCACCGATAAGCCGTATATGCTGGCCGTCACCCACGGTGATCCGGATCACGGACTCGGTGCTGTCCGCTTCGGGGAATTCTGCATTCATCCCCTGGATTACGGAAAGCTGCTGCGCAATGACAGCTATGAAGAAAGACTCGGGATGCTGGAATACAGACTGAAGAAGATGCCTTCTCTGAACGGACACATTGATGTTGATGCATACTGCAGTTCAAAATTCTCCAAAGACACCGAAGTGCATTTTCTTACCGACGGGCAGATCATCGATCTCGGCGGAAAACATGTCGAATGTATTCTCACGCCCGGACACAGCTATGGCCACCTGATGTATTTTGAGCAGGAAACCGGCAGACTGTTCTCGGGAGATCAGATCACTGACGGGCACAATATCTGGCATTTTCTGAGTCACGATGAACAGGCTCCGTTTCAGACTACACTGAACAGTCTGAAGGGACTCAGAGAACGGGAGGAACAGATTACAAGCATCTGGCCTGCCCACGCAAAAACACCGGCCGCAGTCAGCTGTCTGGATGACCTGATTGAATGTCTGGAAACAGAACTCGGTCAGAATTATGAAAATGATATCCCGTTTCACTCCTATAAAGGTGACGGCTGGCAGCACTTCTACAAGTCTGTCAATCTGATCTACTCCGACCGCAGGCTTGAGGAATTTCTCGGCCATCCCGTAACACACCGGAACAAACAGTAATCCGGGCGGCTGATTACGGTTAACAAAAGACTCCTTCAGGGAGTCTTTTGTGTATGCATTGAATTACGTTCAGTTCCATGCAAGTGAATTGATGACATTGGACCACCAGCTGTCTGCCGCAGCTTTGAGAATCGTGAACTTCTGGATCTTTGTTCCGCTGTAGTCTCCGGTTCCCCTGATGATTACAACCGCTGCCTTGGAAGGATTGATGTTGTTTGCGTAGCTTTCGACGACATAATCCGTACCTTCTGTAAGAAGTGTTCCGTCCTTCAGCTTTACAAATACATCCGGCTTCAGTTCTTTTCCGGTATATCTTACCGGATCAACTGTCACCACTGCCGTTGAGATATTCCTAATATCCGCCTTCAGTTCCCTGACGGTATATGTGCCTTCGATTGTCTCTCCGCTGTACTTTCCTTTGCCTGTGACATAAACAGTGATCTCTGATCCTGCATCTGCAATCGAAGCAGCTTCCAGTATTTCACCGTCACATTCAAATACTGCATCATAGTCATTCTTCGCGTTCAGT
>JAILGV010000075.1 GCA_024696355.1 Solobacterium sp. | reverse complement strand
TGCGCTGATCTCGGCTTTCTTTGCCTGCTTTACGCTGATCTTCTCTGATTACGGAATCCCGATGGAGATTGCCGGGAAGGTGAAGACACTGCCGATGTATCTGTATGAGCAGTTCATGTCTTCATTCCAGTACGGCAGGGGATCCATTGTCGGCTTTGTTCTGCTGGTTCCTGCAGTTGTATCCTTTGTGTTTGACATGATCTTCAAGGATCAGAGTGTCAGTGAAAAGCAGAAAAAGCTGATCGGAACGGAACGGTGGTTCGACATCATTTCAGCTGTATTTATCATCCTGTTATGCATATTCCTGTTCCTGCCGCAGCTTGCCTTTATTATTCTTTCGTTTACAAAGTCATTCCCCAATGATCTCGGGATTACCTTTGAACATATCGCAAATATATTCTCCAATACGCATGGTGTCGGTCTGACGGCATATATTTTCAATTCACTGAAGCTGGCACTGCTTACGGCACTTATCGGTACAGGTTTTGCCTATCTTCTCGGATATCTGAGTGTCAGAAAAGAAGGATCCCTGGGAAAGGTGATCGATCTTCTTGCATTGTCTACGATTGCTGTTCCGGGTCTGGTTCTGGGCATCGGCTTTATCTTTATGTTCAGATCGACCGGCGGCTGGTTCTACGGAACAATTCTGATTCTTGTGGCAGTCAATATCTTCCATTTCCTCGGTTCACCGTATCTGCTTGCCAAGAACTGTCTGAACAAGATCAACAGGGAATATGAAGTCATCGTTGAAACGCTGGGCATCAGCAGACGGCAGATTATTGCAAAGGTGCTGATTCCGGGCTCTGTTTCAACTCTGATAGAGATGTTCTCATACTTTTTCCTGAACAGTATGATTACAATCTCGGCTGTTGCCTTCCTGTGCACCTATGACAACCAGCCTCTTTCCATCCTGATTACTACATATGAAAAGAACAGCAATTATGAAATGCAGAGTGTCATTTCACTGATCATCCTGTTCCTGAATATCGCGGCAAGAGGAGTATTTGCGGCAGTGAACACTGCCGTGAAACGGAAAGACAGCGCCGTGAAGGAAGGCGGCATTGAACTGAGCCGTTATGAATTTGATCTTCTGACTTATCTTGAAAAGAACGGCAGAGGTCAGTACAGCCGGAGAAAGCTGTCGGATGATCTGACAATTACATTAAGCAATGTATCCGGTCTGATCCATGATCTGGAGGAACGTGATTATATTAACCGGATGGCGGATGACAGTATCGAGATCAGTGAAAAGGGTCTGAAGGCACTGGAACCGTACCGGGTCAGAAAGGCAATTATCCTGGCTGCCGGATTCGGACAGAGACTGGCACCTGTTACACTGGATACACCGAAGCCTCTTGTGAAGGTCAACGGCGTCAGAATTCTTGATACGCTGCTGGATGCACTGTATCAGAAGGGGATTACAAATATAACAATCGTACGGGGATATAAAAAGGAACAGTTTGATCAGCTTCTTGAAAAGTATCCGACGGTTCACTTTATCGATAACCCGGAATTCAACCTTGCCAACAATATCAGTTCCCTGATCCATGCCGTGGATCTGATTGACAGATGCTATATCTGTGAAGCGGATCTGTATATTACAAATCCGGATGTCATCAATAAATATGAATACACATCAAACTATCTTGGTGCAAAAGTCGCTGAAACAGATGACTGGTGTTTTACAAAGCACAACGGGTATGTATCGGGATACAGCATGGGAGGTACAGACTGCTATCAGGCATTCGGTATTTCCTACTGGAACGGTGAGGACAGTGAGAAACTGAAGGCAGATCTGAAAAAGGTATATGCCTCAAGAGGCGGAAAGGAAAACCTTTGGGAAATGGTCCCGCTGAGAATTGCCAGGAAGAACTATAAGCTTGAAGTCAGGAAGTGCCATAAGCAGGATATTATCGAAATTGACAACTTCCCTGAACTGATCGCAGCGGATGAAAGCTATGCCGGATACCCGGGAAGTGAAGAATACCGCGGACAATAGTTGAAACATGATTGTTCTTTTGGCGGAATGTTAGTACAATGTAACGTGAATTTGAAGAATAATAAGAGGATATATGATTAAAGTATCGGACAGATTAGAGCATGTACATTCTGATATCAGGGGACCTCTTTATCTCGAAGCCCTGAGAATGGAATCAGAAGGAACATCAGTATTAAAACTAAATACAGGAAATCCGGGAAGATTCGGCTTCCAGCTTCCGAATTCGGTCAGACAGGCACTTGCGCTTCATATCGATGAAGCAGTGCCGTACTGCGATGTCAGAGGCATGTCGGCAGCCAGAAATGTCATCTGCACATACCATATCGGAAGAGGCCTGCAGGGCATCATGCCCAATGACGTATTCATCTGCAACGGTGTCAGTGAAGCTGCCTCCATGGCAATGGATGCGCTGGTGGGAACAGGGGATGAAGTGCTTCTTCCTTCCCCGTGCTACTCCCTCTGGAGCAACAATACATACCTGTCCGGAGGAAAGGCGGTATTCTACCGCTGCGATCCTGAGGACAACTGGAATCCTGATATTGAAGATATGAAGAGGAAGATCACGGACAGGACCAAGGCAATCCTCGTGATCAATCCCAATAACCCGACAGGTGCTGTTTACAGCCACGAGACACTGATGCAGATTGCGGATATCGCAAGACAGAATCATCTTGTCCTGCTGGCAGATGAAATCTATGACCGTCTGGTCATGGACGGACTCAGGCATGAATCACTCGGTGCCCTGGCACCGGATGTTCCTTGCATTACGTTCAACGGTCTTTCCAAGAGCCACATCATCTGCGGCTTCCGCTGCGGCTGGATGGTATTCAGCGGCCCCAAGGGAGAACTGGAAGATGTAAAGAACGGTGTCATGAAGCTTGCGTCCATGCGGCTCTGCGGCAATGCCCTGACACAGCTGGTTATTCCGGCTGCGCTTGTGGACAGCGAAAGCACAAGGGAAATGCTGATACCGGGCGGAAGGCTGTATGAACAGAGAAAGGCGACATGCGAAGGTCTTGATAAGATCGACGGTGTCAGCTATATCGAAAACAAGGCGGCGTTCTATCTGTTCCCGAAAATCGAAAAGGAAAAGTTTGACTTCAAGGATGCGGAAGACTTCTCCATGAAGTTCCTGCATGAGTATCATGTCCTTGTCATTCCCGGAAACGGCTTTGACTGGGATGAGGATCTCAGATTCAGGATCGTCATGCTGCCGGAACCTGCTGTTCTCAGCAAGGCAATGAATGATCTGAAGCATTTCCTGAATCATCACAGAGTATAAAAATGTTCAATTATCTCATATGTATCCGGAGCATGAGATGCTCTGGTATCTAAGGGATCTGAAAAGCGGAGAAATCCTGATATGCTGAACAGGACTTCTCCGCTTTTTTTTGCGGGATTGAGTTTTGACGATCTGATGAAGAATTGAAAAAGATTCTTTAGCACGGCCGCAGGGATGAAAAGAAGAAATGACAGAATAATTCATTAAAAGTCTAAAAATAAAACAAATTATAAATTATAATTAAAAGGATTAATTTAATACTGATAATTATGAGGAACCATTATATGAAAAAGAACAGAATCATGATCAATGCGTTGCTGGCTTTCAGCATGCTTTTCAGCAACGTCAGTACGGTATATGCAGAGGAAACGGGAAATGTGACTGAAGTAACTGAAGTCACTGAAGTTTCTGAAATGGATGAAATTTCCGGAGATGTCGCGGAGGAGAAAACGGAGATAACTGAAACAGGAGAAACACATATCGAAGAGGAAGTGACTGAAAATCCGGAAGAAGAAACGGAGACTTCCGAAGGAGTTTTGTGTTGGGATGGCACGTATGCAGAAACAGAAGAAGGATGTCCGGTAAATATTGAAGAAACAGTCGTATCGGAACCAGAAGAAACTTCTGACAATGCGGATGTAATACTGGAAGATTCAGAACAAAATAATACCGACAGTTCCAACCTGTCCGAAAATGACAGCGAACAGGAACCGGAAGATA
>JAILGV010000189.1 GCA_024696355.1 Solobacterium sp. | reverse complement strand
GAACTGTTTAAAACAGTGCATAATTCAGGCGGCCCGACAATCACCTCCTGCGGCCGCGGTCTTTTCGAACATGACGGATCAACCTACAAGGATATTGACGGAACAGGAAAGCTTTCCACGGTCAACGACTGGCATCAGTCTCCGCAGGTAAGAGCGGAGGCATATGCAAAAGTGCTGAGTGAAAAGGAAAAAATCGGACTTTTGTTTACGTCCGACTGGCATATGGCCAAAGAGGCACAGGATCCAGAAAAACTGGATCCGACCGGTCTGCTTGATGAGGGCGATTATGTAAAGAAGAATATCTTCGGAGATCTTCATCTGCCCGGCACAACTGAGCTTCTGCACTCCTGGTGGGCAAGACATCTGATTTTCAGAGCCAATGCGTCCCCGGAAGAAATGACTGACTTTTTCAATCAGCTCCATGCGTCCGCGGAGGAATGCGAGCACTTTGTGCCGGTACAGTGCCTTTCCAATTCACGCAATGAAAATGGTGAGATCGTCTTTGGTATGAACGACGCGGCCGGTGTCTTTGCAACATGGCCGGGAACTCTCGGAATCGCAGCTGCCTCACTCGGTGAAATAGCGCAGAATGATGTATCTCTGTCCTGCTTCAAAGAAAGAGCTGAAAGCACGGACCCGATCCGCGGTACTTCAGATCCCCTGTTCAATACGATTGATCATTTCGCGGACTGTGTCAGACGCGAGTGGAATGCGGCCGGTCTGCGCAAGGGATATATGTATATGGCAGATGTTGTCAGTGATCCCCGCTGGCAGAGAACATACGGCACATTCGGAGAAAATCCCGAACTGACTGAAGCGCTGTTTGACAGACTGATTCCGTTAATTCAGGGCAGCGCGGAAGGTATTACGGAAGACGGTGTGGCAGTTACCGTCAAGCATTTCCCCGGCGGCGGTGCCCGCGAGAACGGATTTGACCCGCATTACAAGGCAGGACAGTGGAATGTCTACGCAACAGAAGGAAGCCTTGCAAATTATCATCTTCCTCCTTTCCGGGCAGCCATCCGCCGTCACGCTTCATCGATCATGCCGTACTATTCCAAGCCTGCAGGAGAAAAGAGCGCTCCTCAGTTTGATCTTGACGGTCAGCCGGTTTCAATGACACCGCAGGGATTTGCCTATAACCATGTATTCATTCAGAATATTCTGAGAGAAAAAATGGGCTTTGAGGGTTATATCAATTCCGATACAGGCATCATACACAATATGTCCTGGGGTGTGGAAAACCTGGATATTCCCGAACGTATCGCATGTGCGCTGAATAACGGTGTTGACCTGATCGGCGGTCTGTTTGATATCGAAGGCGCGGAAGAAGCTCTGCGCAGGACCCGTGAAGGGTATTATGATACGCATCCGGTACCGGAAGGATTCACCCGTCAGGATGTTGAGCTTCGGGAGGAAACCGTTGACCAGGCTGTCACAAGAACACTGCGTGAGATGTTTGCCCTGGGTATGTTTGAAAACCCGTTCCGTTCTCCAGCCGAGGCCGAAAAGGAAATTCTGTTTAATCAAAATGATCAGCAGTATGCTTCAACAGCTCACAGAATGTCTGTGGTTCTTCTGAAAGATGATGGTTCTCAGCCTGGTGAAAAAGTCTATGCGGAATGCTTTATGAAAGATGCGGACAAAGCGGTCATGGCAACTGAAAACATACGTCAGCTGCTTCGGAAACAGAATGTGCATCTTTGTGAGACACCGGAAGAGGCTGATACTGCATTCCTGTTTGTCCAGCCTTCCAGCGGTGAATACTTCCATGCGACAAAGGGATACCTGGAGCTTGACCTTTGTGACGGCAAGACCGTGCAGGACGCGGATGAAAACGGCTGCCCGTTGGAAACAACACACGAAGAAACAACCGTCAAAGATATGACCCGCCTTCATATGATCGCTGATACCCTGCACAAAAACGGCGGAAAGGTATTTGCCAACCTGAATGTAACACTGGCATGGATGCCGGGTAATCTGGAACCGTACTGCGATATTCTGACCTGCGGTTTTGATACATATCCGGATGCGGTCCTGGACATCTGGTTCAGAAGATATGCTCCGACAGGCAGGCTTCCTCTGACACTTCCGAAAGGTGATGAAGTACTGAAAGTCAATTCGGAAGGTACATGTGTCAGTCACAATGATGTACCGGGCTATGACAAGGATCTTTATATGCCGGATGAGCTGAAGGATGAAAACGGAAGGGCTTATGCATATCGGGACAGTGCCGGAAACTACTATACATTCGGATTCGGACTGCCGGATCTGCATCATTCCCGTCTGTAATCCCTGTCCTCATTCATATAATCAAAAAGAAATCAGTTTTCTTCCTCAGGGAAGGGACTGATTTCTTTTCAATTATGGTACTGTATATGTACAAGCCAGGGATACGATAAAAGTGTTATTTTCCTTGCTTGTCTCCTTTCAAAATTTTTTTGAAAGGGTGGAGCAGATTGGATAAGTGAGTTTGCTAGGCTCTGGACTTATTCAATCTTTTTTTAGTTCAGATAATTTCAACTTCTCTTTTTAATGAAAGTTGATTAGAAATAAGTTGACTCCTTTGCTCTGCAGCTTCTCTTAGACCGATCGTA
>JAILGV010000147.1 GCA_024696355.1 Solobacterium sp. | reverse complement strand
GCATACTCAAGACAGGAATGATATACCTTCAGCATTTTCTTCAGCACCTTCTCATCTTCAAAACCGCTCTGCCCCTTCAGCCGCGCCAGCAGCACGTCATCATCCGGCATCGGCAGCGAAATCGGAAAGAACCTCGAAAATACCGACTGGTTGAGATCGCTGCATCCCTCGTAATCAACGTTGGTCGTGATGATCACAACCGTATCCGGATGCCTGTGCACCTCTTCCCCGTTCAATAACCGGATCGTCTTGCTGTCATCAAACATCATGTTCAGTGCCGCAAGCGTTCCCGGTCTCTGGATCACCGTGGGCTCCTGGATCTCACAGATCCATCCGTACTTCATTGCCTGCACAAGCGGGGAATACACATATCTGAACCCTCCTGCCTGCCTTGAAGCAATTTCACTGACCCTGGATGCAAGGGCATCCCGGCAGTCCGACGCAGTCGCTTCCGGTTTTGTTTCTCCAGTGATCCTTTCATAGGATCCCAGGGGATTGAATACCATCTCTTCCGCGGAAGGAGCCGATGCCAGAAACTTCTGCAGAGAAAGCATGCCTTCCCCTTCGCCGGAAGCGTTGGGAATCAGGTCAAGTGTCAGCTGGTTCCTGTCCGTATCGGGGGAACAGCCGAATCTCACGATCGGCAGTCCCGTCAGATAGGATATGAAATCGCAGAACTTCGACTTGCCGGTGGAACTCGGTTCGGCAAGGATGAACTTCCACAGCTGCGAGGCATCATGCGTGCTGCGGATCAGTTCGCTGCAGTACAGCGCCTGCTCCGGAACAATATCCCCCTCGCGCAGGGAGTAGACCATCTGCTTCTCCGATTCGTCCAGGATCCTTGCCGGATCCGGACTGAACTCACCCTGCGTGCAGCTGCGCACAGGCTTATGCCTGTCGCCGCCCGCCACCGTCTGAACGGAAGCGTTCTGCAGACTGACAGCCCTCTGCAGGTCCGGTATGGGATTGCCGGTGCGCCTGAGGTAGGTCTGCGCGGTAAAAGCACGCACATCCTCTTCGGCGATCATCGGCATGGCTGCCGGTGATTCGCTGATCAGCACGGTCCCGAAAGCGGCCAGCACCTTGTTCGGATAGCTGTACATCTGATAGAAATCCTCGGACAGCGCCGCCGCATATTTTGCCCTTTCCTCATTGTCCTGCGTCCTCAGAAGCTTCGCGTAGGAGCTTCTGAAGCATTCTCCGATATCCTCCTGATGCTCGTTTTCATAGGATCCGTAAATGCATCTGACAAGATAGGCTTCGATCAGCGCGGATGCACTGTGTGCACCCGGCACGCGGTTTCTGCTGATGTCGATGACGTACGGCTTTGCCGTACCGTCCTGCAGCACGGTTGCTTTGATATCACCTGACGCGTAATTGTAAAGAATGACGATTTTACCGTCATTCTTTCCGTCGTATTCCACTTCATAGCTGCCGGCTTTCCTGCCGGCCGCGTTGTATTCCTTCCCGGTTTCAAAGTCGTAGACGGCAAGCGCCGTCTCCTCCGTTACCGCAAAGCCGCCGAAATTGAAAGCCTGCGTGTTCATGTCCGAAATGGCCATTCTCTGAATTGCACGGCCGACGGCACCGGAAACCTTTACGGTGCTGCCGGTCCTTCCGAGCCTTCTGCTGAGGGTATCGTCGAAACAGCTGTCGCAGAAAGGAAATGACTGCTTCATTTCCTTCCTGTTGAACGGCATGTACGCGGTATTGCAGTTGAAGGTGTAATCCGTGGATGAATAGAGATTCATCTGCCTGCCCTCCTACGCGATCCGCAGGACGATGCCGGAATCGTTCCTGCCGTAACGGTAGACGACGGCCGTGCCGCCGTCGCTGTTGATGATCCTGCAGAGCTCATGCAGATCGATGTCCTCCGGGACTTCGATCAGGTTCTCCAGCGGGATCTCGCCGATATCCATTTCCATGTAATTGAGCATCACACTGTTCAGTGTGACTGCGTTGTCATGCCACCATTCCTGTGTTTTTCCTTTCATTGTTTTCTGCCCTCCCTGAATAAAAGAAAAACGGGCAGCCGTTAACGACTGCCCTGCTGTCCGAATGCTTCCTGTTACGATCAGTAGATCGGAGTATATCCGCCGTAGTAGTTCTGTCCGGCCGGCGCATACTGCTGCGAAGGCTGCTGGGCGGATGAGCCGTACTGCGGCTGCATCTGCGGCGCTGCTTTCGCCGACGCGTCCTGCGGCTGGCAGAGAATGTATACATTGTCTGCCGATACCTCGGTCACATTAACCTTCTGGCCTGACTGGTTCTCGTAGCTTCTGGACTGAAGACGTCCCTCCACACCGATCATTGTTCCCTTTCCGGCGTGTTCCGCCAGATAGGATGCGCTCTGTTTCCATACGATCACGTTGATGAAATCAGCCGTCTGCTGATTTCCGTCCTTGTTTTTGACGTAGCGGTCCACGGCTACCGTGACTGATGCGAACGGAGTATCGCTCTTTGTTTTCCTGAGCTCGACATCCCTGGTCAATCTGCCTGTTAAACTGACTGTGTTGATTCCTGCCATAATAATTTTTCCTCCCTGCTCTTTCTGAGCTTTTCATTTTCTTTTCCATCAGCGGCAAACTGACTGGAAGTCCAAAGTGTTCAGAACATGAAAAAAGCACGGCTGCGCATGCATCTTCTGCCGGCTTCCGTGCATACGGAAGCTGATAATCCTATATAGGACTGACGCTAGATGCCGCGCTTCAGACCTGGTCTGAAGCCGTGCTTATTCGGTACTGATTCTTTGACAGGGATATTGTATCATGCGGATATTATGATGATTTCATTTCCCGGGATTGTTCCCTTCCGCTTTCTCCGCCAGATAGACAGTTTCCCTTTCCCTGTTTGCCGGCTTTCTGACCAGAAAGCCGCTCCCGTTTCCCTTTAACCCTGCGGCGGATACTTCCGTAACACTGACTTTGAATCCGCATTTACCGGCAAGTTCCTCTTCGGCTCCCTGTATTCCGATCTGATCGATGAGCCAGGGCTCAATGATAGTATTGCCGTAATGCTTCAGACGTTCTGAAGCAGTGCCGATCGCATATTCAAACATTTCATAATCAGTGCGGGTATCCCGCTCCCACGGAATTGACATAACAGATCCTCCCCCCTGCACAGACAGTGCAGAGTTATTGTAAAGAAGTAATGATCTCTAAGTATAAAGAAAAGCGGAAGATACTTCCGCTTTCTGCGAATCCCCGGGAATTTCCCTTCCGGATGCCTGAAATTTTCATCTGTTTAATATCATATTTAAATATGATACTTTTTTGTTATTGTTTTATCAAATATGCATGCATGTAATTTGAAATAATATCGGCATCTGGTGTTAACTGCAGAATTTCATTCAATTTTCTCCAATATCCCGAAAACGGCAAACCTGCCGTTTTCTATTCCATATGTGCATGTCTGCATCGTCACGATCCTGTCAGCGGGATGCACCTCCAGGTCTGTCTGAAAAACAGACCTGTTTTTCAGATCCTGCACATAATCAGCGAAATCGTCATATCCCGTAAATGCCGTCTGAATGATCTGCTCTTTTCCTGCATATTCAACTGCCGCAAACGGCCGGATCACACAGCTTCCGGCCGGTGTCACAAGACTGATCGCGGCATGCCCGTCCGCCCATGCCTGATCACGGTATTTTTCGAGATCCGCAAACATTGTTCCGTTCCGCATATGATGCGCGTACATGACCGTGTTCTTATCCGAAAAATCCGGGGAATTTTCGGAATTGACGAAGACGCATCCGGAACGGTTCTCCGTTTTATCAAACAGGTGGTCAAGATAATAATCATTGTCCCGTCCCTGAACGACCGGATAGTCGATCACGGTGTCAGGCATCGTGATCCATCCGATGATATCCGGATTGATTTCAGCCAGCCCGGCGAAATCAATTCCCGCACTGTCCTGAACACCCGGTGAATCTGTTTCACTGTGTGCTGTTTCGGCGAGTCCGGCATATACGGACCCGCCGGATTCATATTCAAGCAGTTCCCTGATGATCCGGCATGACTGAAACACGAAAAAAAAGAGCGTGCCGGCCACCAGCACGCTGAGAACAATATCCAGACCCCGGCTTCTGATCGCAATCACGCTCCTTTCCTTTCAGACAGGGGGCACGGTCCGTGCAGCCCTGTCATGACTGTTTCTCTGTTTCCTGCGGAACGGCTGTTTCAGCAGCCGCCTCCTCTTCCTGAAGCGGCTCAGCCGGCTCAGGAATCATCTGCATCAGAGGCTGATAGTATTCCGCCAGCACTTCATAGGATCCGCTGTACGGATTCTGAAGTGCGGAGAACTTTGTGTAGTATGGCTCCGATGCCTTCATGATGACGACATCATCATGAAGCATCACCATGCGGACCGTGGAGGAAAACGCAGTTTCCCTCCCGTCGCTGCTGACGCCGTGCATGGTCACAAGATAATCGTATGCGGCTTCGCCGGATACGCCGGTGCTCTGCTGGACATTGCCCGGAAGATCGATCCTGTATGCGGTATCTCCGCTGAGGGCAGAGATGCCGGTGAACTGTTCCTCCAAAGCAAGCCGGACGGCTTCCTTTGCTTCGTCGCTTTCGAAATCGATCGGACCGACGATCACATCCAGAACGGTTTCCTGCTCCGTGGACGCATTGAAATTATGGCGCTTCAGGTAGATCGGAAGATTGTAATACCTGTTTGCCTTCAGAAATTCCTCATCCAGAGAGGCGGAAGCCTGGATGATGGAAACATCCTCTTTCAGGGATGTTTCCTTTGTTGAGGCAGTGTATATGATATGTTCCCTGATCTCATCGGGAAGGCTGCCGGGTCCGGCAAGCCTGTACGCACCGACCGCAGCTGTTCCTTCAAGACCGTAAAAAATAACGGCGCTGTCATTGAAGAGATCGATTGTTTTTCCCTCGCCGAGATCGTTGACGGTATAGTCATAGTCTTCAAGGTTGATCGACAGACCCTTCAGATCGGGAACCTTCCCGATATGAAGGGTCACCATGTCGCCGCTGCCAAGGCCTTCGGACTTTGTGACGGACAGGTTGCTCTGGGAATTGTCCTCTCCGTAAAGGCAGTACAAGTTCAATGCATCCATGGCATGCCGGATCGTGATGTATTCCTGTTCGCTTTTGAAATCGGACACTCTGATATCCTTCGGCATCACTTCCAGCACGCCTTCTCCTTCCGATCCGTATACTGCTATATCAAGATAATCAACGAAGTCATACTGATAGTCTGTTCCCCTGTTCTGGTTGGGCACATAGACCTCTTCCCTTGCCGAACATCCGCTTAGGACTGCCGAAGCTGCCGCGGCATATACAATGCAGGCTTTCTTTATGATGTTTGTCATATGTTTCCTCCTTTATGCATTCCGGTACAGCTTTTTCTGAAACCGGAGGAGCAGAATATTCCATATCGTTTTATCGAATATTCCGAAGAAGACTCCGACTTCTGTAAGTCGGAGATGAATTCGGGTAGTTTGTCTGGAAATAAACTTTCCCATACACCGCAATAGAAAAACGTTCAAAATACATATTTTGTAGAACAATCTTTGCAGG
>JAILGV010000137.1 GCA_024696355.1 Solobacterium sp. | reverse complement strand
CATTGCAGCCGATGCATTTTTTCTGGTCGTAGATAAATCCGAATCGTTTCATAGGCACTCCTTTTACTGCTGAACAGTCATCAGCGTTTATTGTCTGAAAGAATCCCAAACACAGAAATATTCCAGTCTTCCTGTGAATTCATAAACCTAGTATAACTTTTTTGTGTTTTTTATTTGCCTGATATGACCTGCAGCTGTCATTCCGGAAGCTCTGTTTCTTCACCAGTATACAGGTGCCTCAGATGAAAACCTGCCGGAAGATCTTTCAGATCCGAGTATGCAATGCTGACTCCGTAGGCTTCTGAAACATCCAGAGCTTTGTCGCCGAAGCCGTACACATAATGATAGTGAGGGTGTGCATCCTCAATGAGCCTGGGCTTTCTGCCCGTGACCCATTCTGAATCCTGCATATAGTAAGCTCTTTCCTCAATGCGCTGAATGGTGCTCTCCGCAGGCATTTCCTTTATGGTTTTCTTCTTTCCTTTTCCTTTGATTATACAGTCGGTCCAGACACCGTCCTGCAGCTTGCCGATATATGTCTCTTTTACAGCCTGATCCTTCAGGATCACAAACCAGAACGTATTATCTTTGCCGCCCATGATCCAGTCGACTTCATCACGAAAAGCCTGACAGAATTCAAAGCCGTTCTCTTTTTCCGCAAGTTCCATAAAGCGATAGTTATCCATTCCTGAATTCTCCTTTTCAATGTACTGCCGTACGATCCTCACAAACCTGATGATGGAGATCACTCAGCAGTTCTGCATTTCGTACATTTCCTCAAGAACATTATACTGTCCGGAAAAACATGTGTGTAGCTGTCAGATTGGCGCAGACAGTGAGAAGAAGGAATCTCATCAGCGTCCGGCTTTGCCGTGCAAAAGAAAAGGATCAGTGCCTGTGGCTATCCGGGCATCGATCCTGATCAGAAATTCATTTCAGTACAATTTTCGGAAATCATTTCGCGGGTGTGCTGCTGGTGACGATTCCTGCAATCTTAAAACAGTTCGGGACATTTCCTTTTTCATCTCTGTGGAAAGCCACACAGTCGCAGCATCTTCCGTGGCGGGGACATTGGGTGTTTGGGCATGAACATGGATGTGAATTGGAACAAGGTCTGTTTTCTTCCATCAGAACACCTCCTGAATACTTCTTCAGATCTATTTTAACATTCAGGAAAATCGCAGGGAAGTGATCCGGAATATTAGTTCCGGTTAAATGATTCTCTGATCATAATAAAAAGGTTTTCATCTGATGCGTATTTCAATCTTGTGTATTACTGGTCTGTCACTGTATGAGAGACGCATTTTCGGATGCTGCTGAAAATGTGTGATCCGTTTAGATGCGGTGATCGCTGCAATACTGGTTTGTGAATAGATGTGAAGAGCAGAACACCTTTCGCACAGCAGCAAATAAAACGTCTCATTTGAAAATGAAGTCCTGTATAGACCGATGGAAAAGGACAGGTCAAAAAAGAGTGAACAGTTTTTTGTGTATAGCAAAGAAAGACAAAGCCGTCTGCAGTCAGACGGCTTTGCCTATGAGAGAGTTATGTCCGCATGAATTCAGGACTATTCAACATCCTGGAGGGCATCATAGCCTTCCTCGGATGTACGGACCTTGATGACATTTTCAACGTCATACACGAAGATCTTTCCATCACCGATATGACCTGTATAAAGGACTTTCTTTGCGGTTTCAATGACTGCCCTTACAGGAACTTTTGAAACAACAATATCGAACTGTACTTTCGGCAGCAGGCTGGCTTCTGTAGCAACGCCTCTGTAGTATTCAGGTTTGCCTTTCTGTGCGCCGCAGCCGAGCACATGGGTGATCGTCATGCCGGTAATGCCGATGTTAACAAGAGCGTTCTTAAGAGGTTCTACATAAGCTTCACGGCAGATGATCTCGATCTTGGAAATCTTCGGCGTACCAGCGGAAGGTTCTTTCTTCACATGGACCGGAACAGGTTCACTGCCCGCATAGACCGGAACTGCTGCTGTGAAAGGAACAGGGCCTTCTTCAATATATTCGGGAATCATTGCAAAGCCGGCATAGGCACTGGCAAGGCCATGTTCCGTTATGTCAAGACCGAGCTGCTCTTCCTCCCGGCTGACCCTCAGTCCAAAGACTGCCCTGATCAGCAGGAACACAGCAGTCATTGTGACAGCGGTCCAGAAAGCTACTGTAAATACACCCGTCAGCTGAATTCCCAAAAGTTTGAATCCGCCGCCGCAGAACAGACCTCTGAGGGCTGTGCCGCTGCTGTCCGCGATGGCATAGGCAGGGGCGCTGTCAGTCGCAAACAATCCGACTGCAATTGTTCCCCAGATGCCATTGCAGCAATGCACAGCTACGGCACCGACCGGATCGTCGATGTGCAGTACACTGTCAAGCAGCCAGACACCAAAGACAACCAGCAGACCGGCAACAGTGCCAATAACAAAAGATCCAAAGGCATCCGTCACATCGCATCCTGCTGTCACCGCCACAAGACCGGCAAGTGATGCATTCATGCACATGGATACATCGGGTTTCCCGTACCGTATCCAGGTGAAGATCATGCAGGCAACGGTAGCAGCAGAGGGGGCGATCGTCGTGGTCAGAAAGATGGAACCGAGCTGCGGAACACTGACTGCAGCAGCACCGTTGAATCCGTACCAGCCCACCCAGAGAATAAAGCATCCCAGAGCACCGAAGGTGATGTTATGGCCCGGGATCGCATTGACTTTCACGATCCTGCCGTCTGAATCTTTCTGGTATTTGCCGATTCTGGGACCAAGCATCTTTGCGCCGATCAGGGCTGAGATGCCGCCGACCATATGAATGGCACAGGATCCGGCAAAATCATGGAACCCAAGCTGTGCCAGCCATCCGCCGCCCCAGATCCAGTGAGCTTCGATCGGATAAATGAGAGCGGAGATGACGGCAGAATATATGCAGTACGACAGGAACCTGGTTCGTTCAGCCATCGCGCCAGAGACAATCGTCGCGGTGGTGGCACAGAAGACAAGGTTGAAGACAAAGGCCGAATAATCAAAGCCCGAATAAGAAGTGAAGAGGTCAAACCCGGGTTTTCCAATGAATCCGGCCAGGTCTTCTCCCATAAGAAGTCCGTAGCCGATCAGAATGAATACGACTGTTCCGATACAGAAATCCATCAGGTTTTTCATCAGAATATTTCCTGTGTTTTTTGCTCTTGTGAAGCCGGCTTCGACCATTGCAAATCCAGCCTGCATCCAGAAGACAAGCGCTGCTCCGGCAAGGAACCATACGCTGAATACTTCAGTGCTTACCAGTGTTCTCAGAGTTTCATCCATAATCTTTCCTCCTGAATCATCTGAAAATAAAACAGATCACAGCTGTGTTTCCCGGTACCCCGCAGGTCTTTTTACAAGAAAAGGCAGGGGCACCTTACAGGCACCCTTGCCTCAATGCGTAAATATTACAAAGGACATATATCAGTGTCAATAGTTTTTCTTGCTTATTTTTGCCCGATTATTCCGGAGAAGAGGATTTTATCCTTATAAAATTGTTTGGCTGAAAAAAATTACATTTCATGTAAAAGAATTGAATAAATTTCAGAAAAGTATATGAAAAATTATTGACGGGGGGCGGCAGAGAAGCTAGAATGCATGCATACAAAAAGCGTTGCGGAAGAGGAGTACATCCGGGAACTCATTGACAGAGAGCGGGTGATGGTGGAAATCCCGTATGAAGCCGGCATGGAAAAACACTTCCAAGTCTGACCTGAACGGCAAAGGTGCTTATTAGGGAAGGCGTGAAGAGCGGCACGTTATCCCCGCAAAGGTTTGATGGAACCTATGAGAAGCAAATCAGGTGGCACCACGGAGAGGCAGCCTTCGTCCTGAATCATTTCAGGAAGACTGCCAATACCGGAGGTGCCGTTTTATGTGTTCGATCTTTACTGTACTGTCAAAAGATGTTCCTTATGACACACTGAAAAAGTGTTTTGATGAAACAAGATCCCGTGGTCCTGACATGAGCCGGCTGATCGAGATCCCAAAAGGCTGGATGGGTTTCCACCGACTGGCCATTATGGGATTGGATGAAAAGGGAATGCAGCCGTTTGAAATGAATGGCGATTATGCCGTCTGCAACGGTGAACTGTATGGATTCCGGCCAATAAGACAGCGGCTCATAGAGGAAGAATATCCTATCGTCTCAGGCTCAGACTGTGAAATCATCCTGCCGCTGTACTACGAGTATGGAACGGACCTGTTCAAAACACTGGATGCGGAATTTGCCATGATCATTTATGACCATAAGGAAGATATGATGATCGCCGCCAGAGATCCGATCGGGATCAGACCGCTCTATTACGGGCTGCTGTGTGACGGGTCATATGCGTTTGCAAGCGAGCCGAAAAACCTCATGGGTTTATGCGAAAAGATCCTGCCGTTTCCGCCGGGCCATTATTGGAGCGAGAAGGATGGGTTTGTCCGCTATTGCGATCCCGCTGCTGTAGGTCAGTTCACGATGAAGGATGAAGACGCCATTTCGCACAAACTGAACCGTCTGCTCTGCGAAGCAGTTGAAAAACGGCTTGATGCAGACGCGCCGGTTGGTTTCCTGCTTTCCGGAGGCCTGGATTCCTCGCTGGTCTGCGCCATTGCCCAGAAGCTGAGCAGTCATCCGATCCGGACGTTTGCGATCGGAATGGATACGGACGCGATTGACCTCAGATATGCGCGTAAGGCTGCCGAATACATCGGCTCCGAACATACAGAAGTCATTATGACAGAAGAAGAGGTACTTGCATCACTGGAGGAAGTTGTCCGGCTGCTCGGCACCTGGGATATCACGACCGTACGGGCTTCTGTGGGAATGTACCTTGTCTGTAAATACATTCATGAAAACACTGATATACGGGTCCTGCTGACTGGTGAGATCTCTGATGAACTCTTTGGCTACAAATACACTGACTTCGCACCGGATGCCAATGCCTTTCAGAAAGAGGCGGAAAAAAGGATCCGCGAGCTGCATATGTATGACGTACTGCGTGCGGACCGCTGCATTTCCGTCAATTCCCTGGAAGCCAGGGTGCCTTTCGGGGATCTGAAATTTGTCCGTTATGCGATGGCAGTGGATCCCGTTCTTAAAATGAACCGTCATCATATGGGAAAATATCTGCTTAGAAAAGCATTTGAAGAAGATCATATTCTTCCGGATGAAATACTCTGGCGTCAGAAAGCTGCGTTTTCCGACGCGGTCGGTCATTCGATGGTGGATGACATAAAAGCATATGCGGAAAGAGTTTACAGCGACGAAGAATTCCGCAGGAAATGCGCGGCCTATACATACTGTCCGCCTTTTACCAAAGAAAGTTTGCTTTACCGTGAAATATTTGAAAAATGCTATCCAGGCAACGCTGAAATGATCGCTGATTTCTGGATGCCCAACAAAGAGTGGGAAGGCTGCAATGTCAGTGATCCAAGTGCCCGTGTGCTTTCCAATTACGGTGCCAGCGGCATCTGAAAGGAGAACGGCTATGAAATTCACAAAAATGCAGGGACTCGGCAATGATTATCTCTACTTTTATGGAGCAGTTCCTGGCGATGTTTCGAAGCTGAGCATTCTTCTTTCCGACCGTCATTACGGCGCAGGTTCGGATGGACTGATCTATATCACTGAATCTGAGAAAGCTGATTTTGGCATGCGCATCTTCAACGCTGACGGCTCTGAAGCAATGATGTGCGGCAACGGGATCCGCTGTGTCGGCAGATATATTTATGAAAAAGGTCTGAGTGAAAAGACGGATCTGCTGATCGAAACACAGTCCGGGATCCGCCGCCTCCATCTTGTCATTCAG
>JAILGV010000142.1 GCA_024696355.1 Solobacterium sp. | reverse complement strand
CTTCATCGACGGCTTCCTTTGTATAGTAGTTTGAGATGCCGACGGAGCGGACTTTGCCGGCCCGGACAGCCTCCTCCAGGGCCTTGTACACTGCCTCGTCATTTGATCCGGGCTGGTGTATAAGCATCAGGTCGATATAGGAGACATTCAGGTCATGCAGGGAGTTTTCTATGCCTGCAGCGGCACGGTCATAATCCGAAGGCATGACTTTGCTGGTAATAAAGACTTCCTCACGTGTGACGATGCCTTCATCCATGGCTTTCTGCAGGCCTTTTCCGACGCCTGTTTCGTTGCCGTAGTATCTTGCCGTATCAATCAGCCGCATGCCGGACTTCAGGGCATGGTATACGGAATTCTCCGCTTCATCATCATTCAGTGTCCAGGTGCCGAGACCGATCACGGGCATTTCATACCCGCTGTTAAGCAGAACGGTCTGTGAAACCGGTTCTGCATTCATATTGTCTTCCTGCGGCGGAACCAGGGAAAAGGTGATTTCGGCATTTCCGCTGCCGAGAATCTCCATCAGTTCCTTCTGTGTCAGCCCGCGTACTTTGCCGAGCCTTGTAAAGCTCCAGGTATTGATATCATAGTAAATCGTAATCTGGTCTCCCTGATACAGAATGACATCCCCGGGTGAAGTGGTGATCTCTTCATCATTCCGCGGAAGGGAGGTGCCGAGGGGACCTACTTTTTCAAAATTTCCGTAGTCATGCATGTCAACAGTGATGTCCCCGTCCTTCAGTAATTCGATGAAGGCCTGCGACGAGGAATTTCCGGAGGGACGGATGTGAAGGACATGGTCATTGACATATGCGTAGATCATGTCTGCGGTTTGTGTTTCTTCCGTCTGTACGGGCACCGGGGTATTCTCAGCCGCAGGGGCTTCTGTTTCCTCAGGTGCGCTTTCTGAAGCGCATCCCGACGAAAACAGGAGTGCGGCGAGTGCCGGCAGGATCAAATGTTTATTCACTGTCATAGGGAAGCCGCCATTTCTGCAATATTCTTCATATAATCCGGATCGTGATTGGTATAGATGCCCATTCCTTCCAGACCGAGATATCCGAGGAAGTCCCCTTCATAGGAGAATTTCGCGCCGGCTTCCATATCGGGATCTCCGGAACTCAGGAACATTGCGGTCTTTTTCAGGCATTCCGGTGCTTTCGGATACAGGGCGGAGTAGAAGCGGTCAATGACGCATTTCAGCTGGCCTGAGATGCCGTGATAGTAGATCGGGGATGCCAGTATCAGCATTTCCGTATCTTTGAGAAGGGCATAGATCTCCTGCATGTCATCCTTCTGTATGCATTCCCCGTTTCCCTGATTATGGCAGTATTCGCAGGCAAGGCATCCCCGGATGTTTTTTCTGCAGACACGGATGACGTTCACTTCATGTTCCGGCTTTACGGCATTCTGAAATGTCCGGATCATTGCCGCAGTGTTCCCGTCGGGTCTCGGACTGCCGTTGAGTATCAGTATTTTCATATGTCCTCCTTATACGAAGACGTGTGCTTTCCGGCACACATTTTCTGTTATTTATAAATATTTTTCGAAGAAGTTCTGCAGTCTGTCAAACGGAATATATCCTTTTGCGCCGCCGTCATAAAGATCGGTATGCACGGCTCCGGGAATAACGAGCAGTTCCTTGTTGTCTGCATATCTGCTGTTTTCCGTCATGGCTGCGAAGGCATCCTTTGAGAAATAGAAGGAATGTGCCTGATCGCCGTGCATGATCAGTACGGCACTGCGGATTTCATTGCTGTACTTCAGAATCGGCTGATTCATGAAGGATTCGCAGCCAATGACATTCCAGCCGCCGTTGGAATTGAGGGAACGGGGATGGTATCCGCGTTCTGTCTTGTAGTAGTCATAATAGTCTTTGACAAAGAACGGGGCGTCCTCGGGAAGGGGGTCGACGACTCCGCCGCCGAGGGCATATTCACCGGCCCGAAGATCGGCGAGTCTCTGCGCGCATAATGCGGCCTTCTTCTGATATCTCGCTTCTTCGGAGTTTTCGGAGTCAAAGTATCCGTTGGCATTGATTCTTGTCATGTCATACATGGTGGATGCCACGGCTGCCTTGACACGGGTATCGAGCGCAGCTGTATTGAGCGCCATTCCGCCCCAGCCGCAGATGCCGATTATGCCGATGCGGTCACTGTCGACTCTTTCATTCAGGGAAAGGAAGTCAACGGCTGCCATGAAGTCTTCCGTATTGATGTCGGGGGAAGCCATATATCTGACATTGCCTCCGCTTTCACCGGTAAACGAAGGATCGAAGGCGATGGTGATGAATCCGCGCTCTGCCATTGTCTGCGCATACAGACCCGAGCACTGTTCCTTGACGGCACCGAAGGGACCGCAGACTGCGATGGCAGGAAGCTTTCCCTCCGTATTCTTCGGAACGTACATGTCCGCTGCCAGCGTGATGCCGTAGCGGTTGACGAATGTTACTTTGCAGTGGTCTGTTCTGTCGCTTTTCGGGAATGTCTTGTCCCATTCTTTTACAAGGCTGAGCTCTTCTTTTCTGATCATGTCATATCCTCCTCTGCTTATTCTGCTTTTCTGTCTGCCGGATCAGATAATCCAGGCAGTCTACCTTCCGCTGGCTTTCATGGAGTTCCTCCATGAGACTGCAGCGGCATTTTCTTAAATGCAGGATCAGTGCATCCGTGTTTCCTGCTTCGTAAAGCAGTCTGGTTTTATTCAGGTCCCCGCTGCCGCATCCGGCATCCTTCAGGTTCGTGAGGATCATTTCCAGTTCTTCATCCATATCTACACCGTTCCTCCTGCTGTGACTTCATTCTAGAAGCTGTACCGGAACTGTGCTAATGGTTATAATGAATATCGTGATATTCAATATCGGCATATCATACAGAAGGAGACAGGACCATGGAAATACGTACACTGAGATACTTTCTGGCAGTGGCCAGGGAGGAAAATATGACAAGGGCAGCCGAACTGCTTCATGTTACCCAGCCGACGCTGTCCAAGCAGCTGAAGAGCCTGGAGGATGAACTCGGCAGGAAGCTGTTTGTAAGACACAGCTTCAGTATTGCCCTGACGGAGGAAGGCGTTCTGTTAAGAAACAGGGCGGAGGACCTGGTGTCCATGGCGGACAAGATCGAGCAGGAGTTTCTTTTTCTGGATGAGCTGACAGGCGGAGATCTTTATTTCGGTCTGGCAGAGTCCTATCAGATCCGTTATCTTGCCAGGGAAATCCGGGAATTCAAAAAGATCTGTCCGAATCTGCGGTACCACATTACCAGCGGGGATACGGAACAGGTAACGGAGAAACTGGACAAGGGACTTCTTGATTTTGCGGTTATCTGCGAGATGCCGGATGAAAGGAAATACCACTATATCCTGTTTCCGGAAGCTGATTACTTCGGTGCTGTCATGCCGGCGGATTCAGA
>JAILGV010000054.1 GCA_024696355.1 Solobacterium sp. | reverse complement strand
CGAGACAATTCTTCTGAATCACAGAAGTGAAGAAGTGGAAGGCGAACTGATGCCGTTCAAGCAGGTAATCCGCCTGATTGACGAACTGGACTAGGAGGAAGCTATGAGCGAAAAGAGAAAAACGGTATATGTGCCGATGGCAGCGGATATTATCCATCCGGGTCATGTCAATATTCTGAAGACGGCAGCGTCCTACGGGGATGTCATTGTCGGACTGTTTACGGATGAAGCCATTGCATCATACAAGCGCGTTCCGTATATGCCGTATGAACAGCGTGCAGTTGTCATTGAAAACATGAAGGGTGTCGTGAAGGTTATCCCGCAGTATACAAAGGATTACGAAGACAATCTGCGCATGCTGAAGCCGGATTACATGGTGCACGGAACCGACTGGAGGCAGGGTCCTCTGGCCGCTGTCAGACAGAAGGCAATTGACACCATGGCGGAATGGGGCGGACAGGTCATTGAGCCAGAATACACCAAAGGCGTCTCCTCCACGCAGATTCAGAAGGAAATCAGGGAGAGAAAGGAATGAAAGTCGAAAAGCTTGTTTCCGTCATCGGAAGTGATTTCTTTACCGGCGTGCCCGATTCACAGCTGAAGGCATTATGCAATTATCTGATGAATACCTACGGCATTGACAGCCGTCATCATATCATCGCGGCCAATGAAGGCAACTGCACGGCACTGGCTGCCGGATATCATCTGGCAACAGGGAAGGTGCCTGTTGTCTATATGCAGAACAGCGGCGAGGGAAATATCATCAATCCTGCGGCATCGCTGCTGAATGACAAAGTGTATGCCATTCCTGTTGTATTCATTGTCGGATGGCGCGGAGAGCCCGGGATTCACGATGAACCCCAGCATATTTACCAGGGGGAAGTGACATTGAAGCTTCTGGAGGATATGGGAATCCGCTGCTTTGTCATCGGAAAAGAAACAACGGATGAAGAAGTGCAGGCTGCCATGGATGATTTCAGAACAGTCCTTGCCGAAGGAAAGGATGTCGCTTTTGTCATCCGCAAAGGGGCACTTACCTATGATGAGCCGGTTGTCTACAAAAATGACAATACGATGATCCGTGAGGATATCATTCATCACATCGCCGATGCGGCGGGTGAGGATCCGATTATTTCTACAACCGGAAAAGCCAGCCGCGAGCTGTTTGAGACAAGAACGTCCAGGGGACAGAGCCACAAGTATGACTTCCTGACAGTCGGCTCCATGGGCCATGCCTCAAGCATCGCCCTGGGCGTCGCACTGAACAAACCGGGACAGAAGATCTGGTGCGTTGACGGTGACGGCGCGGCATTAATGCATATGGGTGCCATGGCAGTGATCGGAAGCATCAGGCCGGAAAATCTTGTCCATATCGTCATCAACAACGGCGCGCATGAAACCGTCGGCGGCATGCCCACAGCCGCATCGACAGCCGATCTGACGGCCGTGGCGAAAGCCTGCGGATATCCGCGGGCAGTCTGTGCCGACAGCTTCGAAAAGCTTGATGAAGAGCTGAACACAGCAAAGAACAGGAATGAACTTTGCTTTATTGAGGTAAAGTGTTCCATCGGTGCACGCGCTGATCTGGGCAGACCGACAACAACTGCACTGGAAAACAAAATGAATTTTATGAATTATTTAAACGAACTGAAATAAGTTCTATACTTAAAATATGAAAAACATGGACCGTCTGAAAATTGCGCGGTATATCTGCATCATAATTACAACAGCGTTCATGTTTTTTATTTCGTATGACAATATTTGTATATGGGAGGATGAAGCATTTACCCTGAATGCCGTCGGTCAGTCATTTCAAGGCCTATGGCAGATCATCGTTGATGACCTTGTCCATCCGCCGCTTTACTATTTTCTGCTGAAGCTGTTTCTTTCCCTTACGGATACGAATCACCTGACGCAGATTCCCGCAGCCAAGATGTTTTCCGTGCTGTGGATTGTACTGGTGCTGCTGTGGGGATCAAAACTGATTGAAAAGCGGTACGGCAGCCGGACGGCACTGCTGTTTACGGTATTTATGTGCGGTACGGAGACAGTCGGCTTTTCGACCGAAATACGGATGTATTCCATGCCTTTGTGCTTTACATGTCTGGCATATCTGTATGCCAACGAGGTACGGTATGAAAATGACCGGAAATCATGGATTCTGTTTACGCTGTTTACGGTTCTGGGAGCCCTGAGTCATTACTTCTCACTGATTTCCCTCAGTTTTGTCTGGCTGTGGATGATGTATGTATGCATCAGACAGAAGACACTGAGAAAGTATCTGTATGCTCTTGCCGTCTGTGCGGCATCATATCTGCCGTGGATTATCACAGTCCTGACGCATATGAAGTCGGTCACTGACTACAGCACGAAAATTACGTTTGTGCGGGTGGTGCAGTTTTTTGCTTTTCCTTTCAGCTGTCACAACGATATCCTGTCCGCCGTCCTGCTGGGACTTTCGGTGCTGATATTTATCCGGATTGTCACTCTTTCAAGGGATGCCTTCCCTTATGTATGCATATTTAACATTCTCTATACCGGAGCAGTATGCATCGGTCTGTCGGTTCTGTTCGACAAGTTCTTTATCGGCAGATATCTGCTTCCGGGATGGGGAGCGTTCTGGGCGGGAATGGCCATCGGCATGAAAGATGAAAAAAGATTCCTCCTTCCGCTGACAGTTCTGATATCTGTGATAGATCTTATGGCTATGTACTTTATCGGAACGGTTGAGCTGCAGGATGACAGAGACACACGCTATATGATGAGCCTGCTAAAGAGCATCCCGATGCCGGTATACGCCGACAACGAGATTGTATCGACTGTCAATTATCTTATGCCGGATCTGCATGCGGAACAGATTCAGTCCTGTGAAAACCGCGGATATTATCTGGTCCATCTTAACAGCAGATGGGATCAGGATCTTGAAGCATGCTATTACGAAACAATCGGCCTTTCGGCCAACGATATTACCGTGTATATAAAAGACTGAAGTCAGCTGACTTCAGTCTTTTCATTATTCTCCGGCAAGGAACAGATCATCCCGGACCTTGCTGTTGTTGACGGCGTTGTTGTATTCCATTGAATAATACAGCCTGACCTTTTCGGAAAGCTCTGTTTCTTCTCTGATATCGTGAACCTCACCGTCATCTGTCATATATGTCTGGCTTTCCAGACCGTTGTATCCGCGGTAGATATCGGTATGAACGCTGACACCGGAATCCAGCATGTCAAGAACCGCAGAGTGATAGGCGGAAAGCGGAATGCCTGCCGTCCTCAGTGTAAGAGGAACAAGGTCACAGAGATCGACGACATCGGTGTTCGGATAATCCGTCTCGATGGGGAAGTTTGCCCAGATGAAGTACGGGGTCGTATGATGCGCCAGTGTTTTTTCTTTTTCATCCAGACCTGAATTCATCGAAGGCATGAAACTCGGGCAGTGGTCTCCGACCATGCAGACAACGACCTTTCTCCCTGTTTCGGAATAAAGATTTTCAAATTCTTCCTTCAGCCGGGAAATGGCCTGGTCAGTCAGATACATGCAGGAGAGATATTCACTGACGGTGGAGGCGCTGACTGATCCGAACGCCGGGTTGTTTTCCGGAACATGAACAATGGCCGCATCTTCGGGGTTCATGTCCCAGCCGCCGTGGTTCTGTATTGTCAGAAGGTATCCCAGGCGGGGTGCGGATACATCCATGTGATTCACATAATCGGCGAATATGCTGAATGAATGTGTATCAAGATCGAAGTTTCTTTCCCCGTATGCTTCAATCGGGACAAAACTGCTGTCAAAGTATAATTCGTCAAAGCCCAGTCCCGACCAGCCGGCATGTCTGTGGTAATTGCTGGCAGTTGCCGGATGTGCAGCGAGTGTATGATAGCCGAGTGACTCCAGATAATCAACGATGCTGTGCTGTCTGACCATGCTGAGGTCCTGGAAGGGGCTTCCTGAAGAGATCAGGGTGAGGGAATTGGATGTAAGCAGTTCATATTCACTGCCGTTCGTGCCTCCGCCGACGCCGTTGACCGCTGCGTATCCTTTGATGCAGTTGTCGAGGGCATTGTAGTTTTCCATATAATCTTTGTCAGCCTTTGTATCAACATACCGGTCAAGGTTGTACCATGTCTCATTCAGGATCAGGATGACATCCGGGTATTCCTGAGCAGTTTCTGCTGCCGCATACTGAGGAACTTCAAACTGATCGGTATACCAGTCGGGTTTGTAGATTTCACCGGTGGATGCTTTGAGGCTTTCGATCATGCAGACAATATAGCCGTGCCTTGAGCTGTCAAAGTCAAGATTCCATTTGCCCTGGCTTTTGATCTGCGGCATAAACGGAAACCAGCCGCTGAAGATGAGAACGAATGCTGCGGCGGACAGAAGAAGATCTGCAAGCGATGCCCGGAAGCTCATTTTGTTCACTGCAGGATTCCTGTGAAGCATGATTGCCAGCACAAACACAGCCGCAGACAGGAACAGCATCAGTATGACGTATTTATCAAGACTGAACTGATAGGCACCGATAACGTTCGCTGCCGTCGCAATGTTTTTCAGCTCGGCTTTGGCAAGCAGACTTCCATGAAGTCTGAACATGAAGTGATTGACAACCGACAGAGCCAGAAACAGCAGGTCGGTGATGACCACAGCCGCAGAGTATCTTCTGAAGACTGCAGACAGCACCAGAATGATTGCCAGGATTACGGAACTGTTGATCAGTGTCCAGACCGGGAAATGGGAAAGAGGATTGACCGAGTTGTAAAAGGTGCTCTCGAGACATCCGATTTCCATGATTCCGTAGATCATTCCGGCCGACAGGATCAGCAGAATCCATCTCTTTATAAGTGTTCCGTTTTTATTCATCAGACTGTTCCTTTCTGTTAATGTTTTTCAGCAATACAGTTATATTAATATATCAGAACTTAATAATCCAATAAAGCGGTATCCGGAACTGATGAAAATTCATGCGGATCCCGGACTGCGCATCACAGGCAGGATAAGTATGATAAGATATTTCTCGTAGGGAAAAATGATGGAGACTCTCAGAAAAACGATTTTGAACAAGAAGATTCTGGTAATGTGCTTCCTGACAGGCTATCTGCTCAGGGGTATCATTTATCACTTTATACCGGTCGTTAATACGGTTTTTACATATGTATTTTCCGTCTGGACACTCATCGTGCTGATATCCGAAATCATGCAGAAAAAGATCCTGTCTGATCCTGCGGAAAAAGTTACGGCATGCTTCCTGGCTGCTGCGGCTGTTTCCCTTGCCCTCAGCGGCGCTTCGTTTGAAGCGGATGCCGTCATTTCCCTGATCCAGCTGACTCTTCTTATGATACTTGCATTTACGGCCATGAAGGATGATGAAAGCGGGGGAAGGTATTATCAGACGGCGGCCCTGACTGCCTGGTGCGTAATCATATTCCTCGGTCTGATCTCAACTGCAGCCTATGTAACATACCGGGCGGGAATCCGTCTTCCTTTCGGGCTTAACAGTGCATCCAGGATCTTTACCTACGGACATCTCGGCAATGACGAGCGTTTCTGCGGTTATTTCGGTTATTCGACAGACGGCGGGAATCTCTGTGCGCTCTGTCTGGTGCTTTCCGTCTGGCTGATGAAAGTCAGAAAACTGCCTGTATGGGCCGGCATTCCTTCCTGTCTGATCTGCCTTTTTATGATTTATGCGCTTGATGTGCGCACATCGATGATCGAAGTGATGATTACGGCACTTGCCGGATGTTATTTCCTGATCCGGAAAAAGCTTTCTGCGAAAAAGGCGGTTCTTTCTGTCGTCCTTCTGATTGTTCTCGGTGCTGCGGCGGTATATATTCTGAAAACAGAAAAAATCCTTTCCCTGACTGCTCAGCTGCGCGAGGATCCTGCCGGAACGCTCCGCTTCCTTTCGACAGGCAGAACCGTATACTGGGCCCAGGCATTCGAAGCCTTCCTCAAAAAGCCTTTGTTCGGCTGGGGCTGGCTGAACAGTTCACAGCTGACATTCTTCGATGCGCATAATATTATATTCAATCTTCTGCTGTGGACCGGCGCTGCCGGAACAGGTCTGTTCGCGGTATTTGCCGTTATCCTGATCCGGAAGCTTGTCCTTAACAGGAAAAAGATAACGGAAAAGCAGCTTGCCTGGCTGACCGTGCTGCTGCTGTGCATTCTTGCCGAGGCGATGCTGGACCGCTGCATTGCGGGTACGGCCAATACCGGGCCGGAAACGACAATGTTCTGGCTGACGGCGGGATATCTCTATTATCTGAAATAAAAAAATCTGAGTTTCCTCAGATTCAGCTCTCCAGCTCCTTATTGTTGGAGAGTTTTCTTTTGATGATTCTTTTCGCGCCGGCCGTGATGCTTTTGCCGGATTTGATATACAGATATTTCCGCTCAATCTGACGTTTTGTCTTATTGATAAAACCGTTGTCGGCGTTGATTTCGTGGACCTTTCTGTCGTAGTAGTAATCGGGAATAAAATAATCGGGATGCTTCAAGGGGAATTCATAGGTATACGTCGGGCTGTTGAAAATTTTGCGGATCGCCTTGGGCTGATACTGCAGCTCCGTGAAATGAGCGCTGTTTTCCGTGGCACCGATATTTGCGCAGAGGTTCCTTGTGGGGATGATATTCAGCTGACGGTAGGCATAGGTGCCGAATTCCAGGAAATATTCCTCAAAGGCGAGGTGTCCCTGGTAATAATCGTGATCAGCGTATGCATTGATTTTCTTTCTGAGCGTTTCATGGTTTCTTGTTTCGTGATTCAGAAGGTCCATGACATAGGGGTCTTTTCCGTAATGGAAATCATAGAACTGTTCGTAAACACGCTTCCATGTAGCATATCCCCAGAGGATTGCCTGCTGTGAAAAGAAGTAGTCGGCAGACGGTCTTTCATAATTGTTCAGATGATTGAAGCCGGCGATCATATTGACGCGCTCGTCGTCCCTGTATTTTTCAAGAAGCTCTTTGCAGAAGGGGAAGAAGCTCAGGGAAGGCACGATATCATCCTCCATGAAAATGCAGTAATCGACCATGGACCAGATGATTTCATATGCTTTGATTGCTGTCTGGTACATGCCCTGGTTGGTGTCAAAATAAATCTTGTGTACATCACATTTCCAGTCAATGCCGTTTTCATACAGCGCACGGTTCTGCCGGATGGCAGCCCATTCCTCTTCGTTTCTGCCGCCGTCGGAGACAATGAAAAGGATACTCGGACGTGCCTGTCTGATTACCTCAAACTGTTTTTTCTGACATTCGGGACGGATCCATATATTGATCTGTACGGGAACATCATTAATTGCATCAAATAATTCACTCATAATTACTCCTGATTTCTGCGAAGCTTTCTGCTGATCCATTCGCGTTCACTCTTTTTCAGTGCAAGACATGAGACAAGGATTCCGTAGACAATAACGACTGCCAGTATTTTTACGGCAATGCCTTTCCATCCCGTTATCATGATCCGGCCTGTAATCAGTCTGCAGAGAACATAACTGAGTCCGTATGGAAGAAGGAAGCTGGTATAGCATTCTTTAAAGAACCGGAATACGTTGATATGAAGCTTTTTATAGTAGATCACATTCATGTATATAAATGTGAACATGTAGGACACTGCGATGGCAAGACAGGCACCCATGGCACCGAATCTTGTACTTAAGGGGAATGAAAGCACAACACAGACCACGGCCATGCCGATGTTGCTGAAGGCATTGTGCCTGACTTCATTCTTGGCGATGACTGTCTCGTTGGCGATCTGCTGGGTGAACAGCAGAAGATCGGGAATGAAGATCAGTGCCGCAC
Organism: Solobacterium sp.; assembly: GCA_024696355.1. GTDB lineage: Bacteria > Bacillota_I > Bacilli_A > Erysipelotrichales > Erysipelotrichaceae > Bulleidia. The sequence goes on along the minus strand of JAILGV010000054.1, from coordinate 8,635 downwards.
AGACTGCGGCTCCTTCATAATCCGCGCCCATCCACTGAATCATAAAATCTCTGCCGATGCACAGGAAACCAATAAAAATCAGACCCATGACGGCAAGCTGGTAGCGGCCGACATTAACCATCAGCGTATAAATTCTGTCTTCCCTGTTATCGGCGATATATCTGGAGATTCTTGCCAGAAACAGTCCGTTGACGGCAGCCGCGAACATATAGAAGTAACCTTCGAGGGCATTTGCCGGTGCGAACAGGGCGATCTCGGAACTGTTGGAGACAATTCCGAGAATGGTGGGCGCCAGAGAGAAGATGAATCTCTGCGCAAGTGCAACGACCGCAGTCCATATCGAGAACTGCAGAACCGATGAAAGAACGGTATCGTCATGTGTCCGGATATCCGGACGGACAGGCGTCTGTTTCCTGATGATATACAGCTTCAGCAGGATGAAGAACAGTCCGCTTGCCGCATTGGCTGCCATGACGGCAACGACTCCGCGTCCGGAAAGAAGGGCATATACAACCAGCAGGACAGTCAGTACCTTCTGACCGAAGTCGCACAGTTTCAGCTGGATGAATTTTTCGTAGGCAGTCAGGATGCCGTTGAGTGACATGAAAGGGAAGGACAGAATGCTGTAGCCTGCCATGATCAGGAAAAGCGGCCTGAATGCTGCGATTTCCGATACTGTCAGTCCCCGGTAGATAACATCAATCCTGCTGTAGATCACAAACATGATCAGTGCAATGATCAGGTCAATTCCGATGTACAGCTTTGTCAGAACGGCAATCAGAATATTCGACTGTTCCTCCCGGTTCTCCGCACGGTATTTGGCAAGAAATCTTGCGGCTGCACTGCTCAGTCCGAAATCCGCCAGAAATATCTGTACAAAAGAATAGGCAAGCTGGTACAGGGCATAATTGGATTTGCCGATTGTTCTCGCCATCCACGGAAGATAGATCAGCGACATTACGGTATTGACCAGAATCGCAAGATAAGATATCAGCGCTCCGTACTTCAACTGTCTGCTTTCATTGCTCATAACACATTTATGATACCTTAAACAGAAGCAGTTTTCCAATAAGCAGGGATTTGTGTTAGGCGTCTGATAAGATATAATAATTTAGATATGAGAGTTCTGATTATTGTGCCTGCACACAACGAAGAAAAAGCACTTCCTCTGCTGATTCCGAAAATTCAGGAATACGGCTGGGAATATCTGGTGATCAATGACTGTTCCACTGACGGAACAGAAAAACTGCTTGATGAAAAGCACTGGACGCATATTGATCTTCCGCTCAATGCCGGTCTTGCGGCAGTCACTCAGATGGGCTTCAAGTATGCGGCGGAAAACGGCTATGATGCCGCAGTAGTCGTTGACGGTGACGGACAGCATCCGCCGAAATATATCCGCAGCCTGGTAAACGAACTGGAAAACGGGGCTGATTATGTTGTCGGTTCACGTTTCCTGCAGAACAGAAAGCCGGCAACCATGCGCATGATCGGCTCACGGATGATCTGCGGTGCGGTCAGACTGAAAACCGGCTTTTATCCGACGGATCCCACAAGCGGGATGCGTGCCGTGACCGGAAAGATCATCAGAGAGTTCGCAGAGGATATGAATTATATCGCGGAACCGGACGCCCTGGTTCATATTATCCGCAGCGGATACACTGTCAGGGAAGTGCAGGTCGATATGGAGGAGCGGCAGGAGGGAGTGTCATATTTTGTGAATCCCTTCAAAGCCGCCAAATATATGTTTAACATTCTGATCAGTATTCTGATCCTTCAATAGGAGAGAGTTATGGAAATCTTGCCGATGAGTCTTCGCATACTGCTGACTGCAGTAACAGTACTTGTACTGGTTTTTGTCATATACAGTTCACGGAAGGCACAGATGGAGGTGCGTTCGGCGGTTGTATGGATCGCATGGGCGTTTGTTCTTCTGATGTTTGCTCTTTTCCCTGCGGCCGTGGCCATGATTTCCGAACTGCTGGGATTCCTGGCGCCGGCGAACTTTGTGTTTCTGCTGATGATCGGCATTCTCTTTTTCTTCAGCTACTATCTGTTTCAGCGCATGAGCAGAATGGCACGCGAGATCAAGCAGCTTAATTATGAAATTGCCGTTCTGAAGAAAAAGAACGGGGAGAAGGAATCCGATGACGAAGCGTAACAGCACTGTTGATATCCTGCGTGTCATCGGCCTGGTGCTTGTGATTGCAGCGCACTGCAGTTTTCCGGAATGGTTTCTGCAGATACGTGAGTTCGATGTTGTGCTGCTGGTATTTGTTTCGGGGATGTCCTACGGGCTTTCGCAGTCAGAAAGCAGTTACGGGGAATATGTGATGCGCAGGTTCCGCAGACTGGTTCTGCCGGTGTGGTGCTTTCTGATTTTCTTTTTTGCTTTCTTCTTTCTCATCGGAAGAAGGTTTTCCGTCAGTCAGATCCTGCAGTCGTTTATGCTGCTGGCAGGAGGCATCTACTTTGTCTGGGTATACCGGATTATGCTGACTTCATCACTGCTGAATCCCCTGATGAAAGCTGCCGGAGAGAATAAAAGCATGATTCTTCTGATTCTGGTCAGCGTTCTCATTCTCGGTGCGAATGATGCACTGTATCAGTTTGTTTTTGCCCGGATCGGTTCCGCGGGGAAGATTTTGGAGTATCTGATCACATATACGGCGGGTTACGGAGTGATCTCCTTTCTCGGCATTGAATTTGTAAAGATGAACCGCAGGGAAAGGCTGACAATGACGGCAGTGTATGCGGCTGTATTTGCCGTATCGGCTGTGATTCTCCGTCTTCCTGATTTCTATGACTGGAAGTATCCGCCGATGATTTACTATATTTCATACGGATTGATGTGCAGCGGCATTCTGTATACAGCGCTGGAACATGTCAGGGGTGACAATGCTGTCATCAGATGGCTCTCGGCAAACTGCATGAATATTTTTATCTGGCATATCTTCGCATATTATCTGCTGGAATTTCTTTCCGGAGCACTGCTCGAAAATGTATTTGTTTCATTCACGTTCTTTCTGGCAGCCGGCATCCTGGGTGCTTTTCTGCAGGAGAAGATCGGCCGTAAACTGAAGGAGATGATTTAATATGTCCTATCTTGTAACTATCGTGATCCCGACATACAAACGCGCGGACCGTATCACCAGGGCAGTGGAAAGCTGTCTGAAGCAGACATGTCCGTGTGAAATTATTGTAGTGGATGACAACGGCAGAGGATCTGAGGATCAGCTTCTGACAGAGCAGGCACTGCGGCCGTATATTGAAGCAGACCAGGTAATCTATCTCGTCAATGAAGTAAACAGCAGGGCATCCTTCAGCCGCAATCAGGGACTTAATGCCGCAAAGGGAAAGTACATTACATTCCTGGACGATGATGATGAAATCAGTCCCCGGAAGCTTGAAAAACAGGCTGATCTTCTCGAAGAACTCGGTGAGGAATACAGCTGCTGCTATACCAACTACCATAAGATTCTCGAAGGCGGAAAAACCTACACCGGCAGTGAAAATGTCAGCGGATATGTATATCCGTATGCACTGGCCAGGGTAATCTACAACGGTTCCGGATCGAATCTTCTGGCAAGGACCGAAACGGCGAAGGAAATCGGCGGCTACGATATATCATTTGCCAAACGGCAGGATATGGAATTTATGGCCAGGCTGCTGAAGAACTACAAGCTTGCATATGTTGATGAGGATCTGTTTACGATTCATTATGAGATCCGTGAAAACAAACTGACATATGAGGGCCTGAGTTCGGCAGATGAGCACTGGATCGAAGTCTTCAGGGATGAGATTGATGCTCTGCCGGCAAAGCAGAGGGATGCTGTATACCAGTCGCTGGCACTGGAAAGATGGAGGTATTCAATACCGAGGCATATGCAGAAGGATGCATTTGCCAATATGAAGAAGTATCATGTCACATTCCCGGTCTTTGTCAGATATGTGTTTTATCTGATTGACCGTGTTGTCGGAAAGAAATCGTATGGGGTCAAACTTATCAAACTCTAAAAAAAATGATCTGATCTTCGCTGTGACTGCTGCAGTGATTTTTGCCGTGCAGATATGGAAGGCGCAGAGGGGATTCGGCAGTCCCGACGAGCATTTTTATACGACGCTCGGCTACAGGCTTCACCAGGGAGATGCACTGTTTTTTGATGACTGGCATATTGCCCAGATGATCAGTGTATTTCTGTATCCTCCTGTATCCTGCTTTATCAGGATCACCGGAGGGACGGACGGCATTGTTCTTTATATGCGGATCATGTACGCCCTGTTTACCTGTCTGACGGGCACGGCAATATATGTCCGCTTCCGGAAATACGGAATGCACGCAGCTGCGGCTGCCGCAGTATATATGCTGTTTACGCCGTTTTCGATTATGGCTCTGTCCTACAACACAATGAGCGTCGGATTCCTGATTCTGGCAGTCATGCTGTGGCCGGAAGATGAAAGCCGTACGCTGCAGATGATTGTTTCCGGCGTGCTGTATGCATGGTCTGTTCTGAATACCCCGTATCTGACAGCCGTATATATCGCTGCGACAGTGCTTATGCTTAGGAGAAAGGATATATTCAGCCTGAAAGGGTGGCTGTGTCTGACAGGCGGATGCGCTGCGGCAGCCGTGCTTTTTCTCGGCTTTGTATTCTCAAGGGCAGCTCCTGCGCAGGTATTGTCCGGCCTTCCGCATCTGATTGATCCCTCGCACAGTGACTCCGTATTCCTTCTGATCGCGAAAAACGGAGCCCGGCTGATTAAGGTGTTTACGGTTTTTGCTGTACTGTTTGCGGCAGAGGCGGTCCTTGCTTTCAGATACCGCAAAAGCAGTCCTGATCTGCAGAAAAAAGTACTGATATCTGCAGAAGCCGCAACAGCAGCCTCCATGATCTTTGTCTGTTTCATCATGCCCTACAGACCGGATACCGGCGGCCTTTCGGTCATTACGATTCCGTTTGTTTTCTGCGGTCTGTTCTTTATCCTGTGGTATGAGACAGACAAAAGGATTACGGCATGTTATATCCTGTCGGCTGTGCATGCCTGTATGATTGCGGTTTCGAGCAATGTCGGCCCGGCATCATTTTCCTGCCCGCTGATATTTGCCTGCGCTGCCGTGATCCTTGCATTGAGAAATGATCCCGGCAGGGGAAGAAAATACCATGTAAGTGCTGCAGTATTTGCTGCTCTTCTTGTATTTGTCAAGGTATTCAGGGGATATGATGCACCGGAAAACTACAGATTCAGAGCTGCGGAAGGACCGTTTGCCGGGTTATGCGATACGCAGGAACACGGTTCTGCCTATATGAAGTCACTGCATGATATGAGAACGATCAATTCTTCGGACGGTGACAGGGCAATGCTTGTTTCATGGAATTCCTGGATGTATCTGGCGCTTGACAAGCGCATTGCCACAAACAGTACCTATATTTATTTCTGGCAGGAGGAGGAATACCTCGATGCCCAGAGGGAATATGTGCTTCAGCATCCGGACAGGCTTCCGATGTATGTTTATCTTGACGCTTCGGATGCACCTTACGGAATGACTCCGGATGATCCGTGGTTTGCATCCATGACAAAACTGCAGACGCTTGAAAACGGTATACTGTATTTAAGGGAGGAATAGGGACATGAAGATACTGTTTATTACGACAATGGATCTTCAGATCCATACGTTCCATGAACGGATTATTCATCAGCTGAAGGAACAGGGGCATACTGTTGATGCAGTCACGAACGGATATTATACGGATACGAATCACAACTATACGAATCCTGACCTTGATCACAAATATACTGTTCCGTTCAGCAGAAATCCGCTGAAGCCCGATAATATCAAAGCAAGGAACACGATCAGAAAACTGATTCAGGAAAATCAGTATGATATTATTTCCTGCCACTCCCCGGTAGCCGGATTTTTCGGGAGAATGGCAGCCAGGGGGCTGGATGTCCGGGTGCTGTACACAGCCCACGGCTTCCATTTCTGGAAAGGCGCACCGGCGGTGAATACCGTAGTCTTCAAAAACATGGAAAGACTGGCTGCGCACTGGACAGATACAATTATGACAATCAATCCCGAGGATTATGAGGCGGCTTCCCGGTTCAGGTACAAAAAGGGCGGAGGCCCGGTACTGATTCCCGGTGTCGGTGTGGATGTGCATCACATCAAGTCGCTGAAATGCGGAAAGGGGATCATCAGACAGGAGCTGGGTCTTCCGGAAGATGCCTTTGTGATGTATTCGGTAGGGGAAATGATCAAAAGGAAAAATCATATCTTCGTGCTGAACAGCCTCAGGGAGGAATTTCACAGAGATCCGAAGCTGCATTATGTGATCGCCGGTTTCGGCAAACTGGAACCGGAACTGAAGAAGTTTGTCAGTGAGAACGGCCTTGAAAATCAGGTTCATATCCTCGGCTTCAGAAAAGACGCAAGACGGCTCATGTACGGCATGGATCTGTTTCTGTTTCCCTCCTATCAGGAAGGTCTTCCGGTTGCTGTTATGGAGGCGATGTCTGCCGGACTTCCGTGCATCGTTTCTGATATCCGAGGGAGTCATGACCTGATCCTTAACGGGGAAAACGGCTTTGTTTATCCGGTGGATGATACGGAAAAGTTCCTTGAGGCATTCCGCAGGCTGCGCAGTGACGCAGAGCTCAGGGACAGATTCTCCCGGAAAGTTCTCGAAGATGCGGAACAGTATTCCGTGGAAAGCGTGGAGCCGCAGATTCTTGCCCTGTACAGAAAGTAAGCAGTATTTTATACAAATACTGCTTTTTATCTGCGTTTCAGTGTAAAATATGATGGTATGAAACTGAGAAATACGGAACGGACGCAGCGTACGGCTGCCACATTATTAAATGCACTGATCATTCTTGTGCTGACAGTTTATTTCAGATTTGTCTGGAATGACTTTTACGCGAGATATGTTTATTACTTCTTTAAGGGAAATATTCTTTATGTTGTAATGTATGCCGTGCTTCTTGTGATATTCAACAAGGTCTACGGCGGATTCAACCTGGGCTTTGCATCGACATCGGACCTGATTTTCTCACAGCTGATTTCTCTGCTGTTTGCCAACGCTATTATCTTTTTCCAGGTCATTCTGGTACGCAAGCACCTCCTGCCGGTTACCCGGACATTTGAGTATCTGCTTGTCGATATTATTATTACGGTTGTGCTGAACGTCCTGTTCAATAAAGTCTTTTATTCGTATTTTCCTCCCAAGCCGACCCTGATGGTTTATGAGCAGGAGGATCAGTCGATTTATGAAAGAATTCTGAAGTACCAGGACAATTCCTATGAGATTAAAAAAACCGAGCCGTTTGACGAATTCGACAAACGCGAAAAAGACCTGGATCAGTACCAGTGCGTGGTAGGCGTGGGACTCAGACCCGAACAGAAGGAAATTCTGGTCAAGACATGCTATGAACGGAAAAAGAGCGTATATCTTGTACCGGATGTCTATGATGTCATTGTCAACAGCGGAAAGAGCGTCTATCTGATTGATACGCCCGTATTCAAGACGAATAATTTCGGGCCGAGTCAGCTGGAAAAGATCGTCAAGCGCATCTGGGATATCTTCTTTGCCCTGGTTCTTCTGATTATCACTTCACCGATCCTTCTGGTAACTGCAATTGCCATCAAGGCGCAGGACGGCGGGCCGGTATTCTACAAGCAGACAAGGCTGACCCAGTACGGCAGACCTTTCAGCATTATCAAATTCCGTTCCATGAAGATTGATGCGGAAAAAGACGGTGTTGCCCGTCTGGCAAGCGAACATGACGACCGCATTACCAGGGTGGGCAGATTCATCAGAGCCTGCAGGATTGATGAGCTTCCCCAGCTGATCAATATTCTGAACGGTGATATGTCGGTTGTCGGACCGCGTCCGGAAAGACCGGAACTGATCGAAAAAATTCTGGAGGATGTTCCGGAATTCAATTACCGTCTGATTGTCAAGGCGGGTCTTACCGGCTATGCACAGGTATACGGCAAATACAATACAAAACTGAAGGACAAGCTCCTGTTTGATATGATTTACATCGAGAATTTTTCACTCCTGCTTGATCTTCGCATTATGTTTAAGACTTTCAAGATCCTCTTTATGAAAGAGAGTACGGAAGGCGTTTCGGACGAAAAGAAAAAGTGAGGGGAATTATGACGGATTCCATATTTAAAGACAAGACGCTCGTCATTACCGGAGGAACAGGTTCCTTCGGCAATGCCGTATGCAGACGTTTTCTGAATACTGATATTGCGGAGATCCGCATTGTATCAAGAGACGAAAAGAAACAGGACGACATGCGCCATTTATATCAGGCAATGTATCCTGAAACCAGCAGCAAGCTGAAGTTCTATATCGGCGATGTACGTGAGTACAATTCCATCGAAGGTGCGTTCAAGGGAGCCGACTATGTATTCCATGCGGCTGCCCTGAAACAGGTGCCGTCCTGCGAATTCTATCCTATTGAAGCAGTCAAGACAAATATTCTTGGATCCAACAATGTCATCACTGCCTGTGAAAATCACGGAATTAAAAAGGCAATATTCCTGAGTACGGACAAGGCGGCGTATCCGGTCAATGCCATGGGCATGACCAAGGCGCTGATGGAAAAAAATGTAATTGCCCGCTCG
>JAILGV010000138.1 GCA_024696355.1 Solobacterium sp. | reverse complement strand
TATCGGCAATTTCGATGACACAGAAGTCATGATCAAAAAGGCAAAGGAACTGATTAAGGAAGGAACAAAAGTAATTATTTCCTCCGGCGGTTATTACAACGAACTTGTACGCAGAGTTGACGTCCCTGTAATCTCCATTGTCCGCACCTGGGCGGGCATCCCCGAAGCTGTCAGACAGGCACGCAGGATTTCTGAAAACCCGGCAATTCTGGCGAGAACCGGTGTTTTCCTTATGGCTGCCGAGCAGTACAAAGCCAAATACAGAGATAATATACGGATAGAAAAATTCTTCACTAACGAAGAATGTCTCATCAGGCTCAATCTTCTGAAAAACGAAGGATACAATACACTGATCTGCGGAAGCCGGGGAAGCCGGCTGGCTAAACCGCTCGGTTTTCAGATTATCGTTGTGCCTTTTGAAGAGGCAGATATTGAACATGCCATAGTCGAAGCGGAACACGTCCTTTCATATGTACAGACAATCGAACAGACCGGTTCCGTTCTGAAGGCAATTCAGAACGCTGTCAGTTCCCCGATTATTGCCACTGACAGCTCCCACAGGATCACTGAAATCAACAATGCCGCATTGAACATTCTTGATAAAACCCGCTCCGAAATGGCAGGCCTCCGTCTGGAAGACACGGTCCTTTCTCCGGTCGCCGAGCTTGAGAACTACCGTACGAATTCGGCAGTGTCCTCCGAGCTGGTAACCATCGGAAAGCGTCTGATGTCCGTTTCACTGATGCCGATAACCGGCAGTAATGCGATGACGGTGATTACGTTCACTCCGGCTTCTGCAGGTCAGAAAGATCAGGCAAAAGCAAAAAGTGCAGTATACAGCAAGGGGCATACCGCAAATTATCATTTTGAGCAGATCATCGGAAACAGCCCTGCCATTCTGAATGCAGTGCATACAGCACGGAAGTATGCACGTGTGGACAGTTCCATTCTGATAACCGCTCCCACCGGATGCGGCAAGGAAATGTTTGCACAGTCAATTCACAACAGCTCCCGGCGGCGCAATATGCCATTTGTCGTCGTAAACTGTGCAGCACTTCCCGAAAGTCTTCTCGAAAGCACATTGTTCGGATATGAAAAAGGCGCCTATACCGGCGCCGCAAAAGAAGGCCGTCAGGGCCTCTTCCTGCTCGCAGACGGCGGAACGATTTTTCTTGATGAAATCAGCGAAATGCCGCTCAGCCTGCAGTCCCGTTTTCTCCGTGTTCTTCAGGAAAAGGAAATATCTCCGCTCGGAAGCGAACGTGTCATTCCCGTCAATGTCCGTATTCTGGCAGCCACAAACAGAAATCTCTACGAAATGACAGAGAACGGAACATTCCGGAAAGATCTGTTTTTCCGTCTGGCAATTCTTGAAATGTCCATTCCGCCGCTTTCCGAAAGAACAGAAGATATCCCCATGCTTGCAAGGCACTTCCTCTATACCCACAGCTGTGATCTTTCCCTGCCCTGTCCGGAAATTGACGATGAAGCAATGAATTATCTTAAAACTCTGGCTTTCCCGGGAAATGTCAGACAGCTGGAGAACTTTATCGAGCGCCTGCTTGTACTCCATGAAGGAGAACAGCCGATTGGCATATCACAGATCCATGAAGCCGTCAGTGTACCGTACTTCATCCCGGAAAACACTGAAACTGAAGCCGGACTGCAGGAAAATGCCCGCGAAATAATCATTCGTGCCCTGCGGCAGGCAGACGGAAGCCGGAAGGATGCGGCTGAAATTCTTAACATCAGCACAGCGACGCTTTGGCGCCGCATGAAGAAATATGACATCAGGTTATAGGCTCCGTCTCCCCTCGCTGTCCTTAAAACCCATTTCACTTCTGTATTTTGCGGCAGTACGCCGGGAAATATTGATTCCGGATTCCGCAAGTCTTCTGCAGATGGTCTGATCGCTGAACGGCGAATGCGGATCTTCTGCCTCAATCAGGCTTCTGATCCGTTCTTCAATATATCTCCGGCTCATTTTTTCTTTTCCTCCGGCCAAGAAGAATGCCCGAAGGGGAAAAATGCCTTTTCTGCATTCAAGATACTTTCCCTGAACGGCACGGCTGACCGTTGACGGATGCATTCCGGTTTCCTCTGCGGCTTCCTTCATGAGCATCCTGGCAGGAACTGTATCATCTGCTTCAAAAAACAGTTTCTGATGTTCCAGTACAGACGCGCATATCTTCAAAAGGGTCTGGTTTCGCTTCTGCAGGCATTCCCTGATGCTTTCGGTTTGTTTTATTTTCTTTTCCAGATATGCCCTTGTATCATCATCAGCCGTTTTCAGCATTTCCGCATACTGCGGATTCACACTAATATGAATCTCATACTGCTCATTCAGCACCGGAAGTCCGGTCTCCGGTGAAACAATTACATCCGGAATCACTGCAGAAAACTTTTCGCCCGATGCGAAACCCTTTCCGGGCAGCGGGTTCATCTGCCGTATTCTGTCACACATTTCCTGTGCTGTTTCCGCTGTAATATCAAGAACATCTGCGATCTGTCTGATGTGATTTTTCGCAACCAGTTCAAGGTGACTGCGGATCAGCTCATTCAGTTTTTCATCTTTATACAATCTGTCTGCCTGAATCAGAAGGCACTCCCTCAGGTCCTTCGCTGCCGCACCGGCAGGATCCAGTTCCCTGATATGATTAAGAACAGACCGGACACTCTTTTCGGATGTATTCAGAACCGCAGCCGTGATATTCAACGGTTCCGTAAAGTATCCCCTGTCATCCAGTGAGTTAAGAATATAAGTCAGTATCATATGCTCCGCAGGCGTCAGAGGAAGCGTCCACTGCTTCAGCAGGAATTCCTTCAGCGTTTCCGTATCATCTGCTTTTTCATACAATTCTGTTTCGCCGGTTTTCGAAACATCAGAAAAACTGCGGTATCCCTCCCCGTACTCCGTTTCAATCACAGGATTGCTGAGGGAAACAGCTTCGAGATAATCATACAGATCATGCGGATTCATCTGCAGAATCCTTAGAGACTGCATCATTTTTTCGGACAGCGCAAACGTCTGTTTCAGTTCCAGTTTCTGTTCCATAAAGAATTTTATCCGATGTCCTTATTATAACTGCAATACTCTGTCTTCCCGTGCAGAACACAATTCTTTCTGCCTGTTTTCAGGCATTGAAAAGGCTGCGGCATGCCGCAGCCCATTGTCTGTTATCTTGCTTTGAATTCCAGATTTACCAGTGCGCCGCCGTTCTGTTCGGTGAAGTCAACGCCGACCACCATATCACGTTCTTCATTGTAGATTGCAATCTGTCTGTTTGTACCCGCTACAGCAGGGCTTGTTCTGTCAAAGCCGGCATCATTCAGCCTGCCTTCATAACTGCCGAGGAATTCTTCTGCTTCAGCTGCAGTTTCGAAGAATTTGCTCAGTGTCAGATACGCTTTGTAGTCAAGACCGTACTGCGCCGAAGCGAATTTCCTGAGATCGCGGCATGAAATGTTATCCGTCAGTTCCATCTCCGGGAAGCCGCCGTCCTTAATCAGTGCTTCAGCTTCATCCGCAGAGATGTATCTTTCCGATTTGAACAGAAGCGTTACCCTGTCTTCATCCGGGAGATATCTGAAACTGGAGAAGCCGTTCTCAGATTCATAACGGTCGATTTCTGTTTCATCAACATAAACCGGCTTGAATCCGGCATTTACGAGTGCTTCTTCATAATCCTTCAGATAATCAGACATTTTTCCGCCGTCTTCGAAATCAACATCGACATACAGCACAGAATCATAATCGAAGAAATACAGCCAGGATTCCGTTGCCTCGCATGCTGTGTCAGTTGCTTTTACGGATCTGATACTGCCGGATTCAGGCAGAGCTGTAAATCCGAGCGGGACAATCACCTCATTGACTTTATCAAGACCTTCGTAAACAGGGAAATCATAGTATTTCCTTGCTTTCATGTTGATTCCGTTATCGTAATCAAGTTCGATTGAGGAATAGCACTTATAGTCCTCTCTCAGTATGCGGCGGTAATATGTCTTTTCCGTTCCGTCCTGATTTGTTTCCTTAACTTCGCTGAACCCTTCATGTTTCAGAAGTTCGATATAGTTTTCCATATCCTCAGCCGTTGCATGTGAATCACGGATTGACACTTCATCATCCATTACAAAGTTTTCATCATCAATCGTAAGCGCATAGCTGGCAAACGGTGTAAACGGAACAGCTGCCTCGCCGTAACCGGGGAGGAACACAGAATTGAAAATGAAGATGTCCGTATCTGTCCACCCGCTTCTTCCCGCCGGATATACCGGATTATTCATCCAGGCTTCTGCTTCGGGACTTGCCGCAGCTTCTCCGAATGAAACTGTCACATCAATATCATCCAAAAAGATTCTGGCAACCTGATCCTCATCCATTTCCGCCTTCAGATGAACAACGGAAGGATCCTCATTGTCCAGCACCATATAAACTTCATGCATCAGCCTCAATGCATTGGTCCCGTATCCCGTAAAGGACAGAAGGCTTCTTTTTACTGCATCCTCATAGGAAACAAAAGTCAGCGGCTCTTCCGGTGAATTATAGAAAAGATTATAAATATTACCCTGGGAAACACTTTCATCCATCCAGTTATTCAGCAGTCTCGGCTTTGCGGCATCCACTGCGCAGCCCTCCCCGATGTAGCTGATGTCGTTCAGACCACCGTTTTCAATGAAGCCCTGGAACGTCTCATTGTTGACGCTGACAACGGCGAAATCCTCATACATGTCTTCGGCAAATTCAAAATAAACCTGATCATTTGAATATACCGATGTTTTCAGGAATTTACCGTCATTGATCGTATAGTTCCCCTGATCGACCTTATTCAGGAAGTTATTCATTGCCTTTTCGGAAATGTCAGCTGAAGAAGCCTGGACCTCTGTCTTCCCTGCTTCTGCTGTCTGTGCGGGGGCGGCGGACTCTGTCCCTGCAGGCGTCTGCTCAGCAGACTTGCAGGATGTCAGAAAAAAGCATAATGATAAAGGAATAATTACAGATTTAAAGAGTTTCATAGCATCCCCCATCTTTTGTCATCTGATCATAACGATAATATTATACCCGAATTATATATCGGCTGATATGCATCATTTTCTTCTCCGGTCGCTTTTATGTGTCAGTTCATCCCCTGGTGAAGATGCATCTGTGCCGTTCCTGTTTTCCGGATTCATGCTATTCCATATCCAGCCAGGTCTTTCTGTCCGGTTTCGGATATACACGGTCAATTGCCGCATAATCTTCCGCATCCAGTTCGACTCTGTCCGCAGCGGCATTCATCAGTGTATGCTCTGCACTTGAGCTGCCCGGTATCGCAATCGTCTTTCCGCCGCGGATACTCCATGCCAGAAGCACCTGACTGACATCACATTCATGCTTTGCGGCAACAGCATTGAGAACAGGGTTTTCATACAGACCCCTGCGCAGCTTTCCGGCCTGTGCCAGCGGACAGTATGCCATCAGTGTCACATGATGCTCCTCCATCCACGGCTTCAGACTGAATTCAATTCCCCTTGAGCCGATATGATAGAGTACCTGATTTACCAGACAGCTGTCACCTCCGGGCAGGGCGAACAGTTCCTCCATTTCATCAATATCAAAATTGGAAACACCCCATGCTCTGATCTTTCCCTTTTTCTTCAGGTCTTCAAGACATTCCACGGTTTCCCGCAGGGGAATGCTTCCCCGCCAGTGATACAGATAAAGATCAAGATAATCCGTTCCGAGTCTTGAAAGACTGCCGTCAAGAGAACGCTCCATCCGTTTTCTTCCGGCATTCTCCGGAAGAACCTTGGAAATCAGATAGAGCCCCGAATGGTCCATTCCTCTGACAGCCTCACCGACAAGCAGCTCACTTCTGCCGTTCCCGTACAGCTCTGCAGTGTCAATCACCGTCATGCCCGCATCAATGCCCCTGCGCAGAGCTTCAATTTCCATGCCGCGCCTGTCTCTGCGGTCTCCGAGACGCCAGGTACCCAGTCCCAGTGCCGGAACAGTCCTTCCGTCTGCGAGTGTCACTTTATGCTTCATCATGTGCAGTCTCCCTTCTGCCGTGTGCAGTGCTGCCTGCGTAAAAAGACTCCGGCTTCCGCAGATGTCAGAGTCCATATACTTCAAAATCTATTATTTCCTGACCTCATAAAGGTAGTGATACAGCGCACCGATCATATTTGCATCATTATGAAACCTGCATGCCGTAATTTCCGGCTTCTGCACCGGAATATATTTCGCCGCATCACCGGCATAGATTTCATCCAGCTTCTGATTCAGCTTTTCAATCAGTACCGGCTGCTGGGAAATACCGCCGCCGATGCAGAACCTGTCTGCGTCAAGAACAGCCTGAAGCGTCATAATTCCCGTGACCATTTTTGTGCAGAAATCATCAAGAACCGTTTCTGCCGTTTTATCACCGCTGTTTAGTCTGTCAAAGAAAATTCTGCCGTCCAGCTCTGCGGAATCTTCTCCGGCAGCCGCCGCGTATGACTCAACCAGAACACGCGTATTTGAGGAAAAAGCCCACAGACTGTTCATATATCCTCTGGAAAAATCAGCTGACATCAGCGAGAATTCCCCTGCAGAGTAATTGGAACCCCTGTACAGCTTCCCGCCGAGAACAATCCCTCCGGCAAGTCCCGATCCGATTCCGATTATGACACCGTTTCTGACATCTTTCAGATTGCCCTTCCAAAGTTCTGCAAGACCGGCACATTTCCCGTCGTTTTCGATCGCGACTTCGGTTATGCCGCATCTTTCTCTGATAATGTCAGCCATATTGGTTTCATTTGCATAGCCCAGCAGCCCGCTGGTAAACATGAAGCCGGTATCCGCATTAATTCTTCCCGGTGCCGACATGACAATAACCTTTGTCTGATCTTTGTATTTTTCATAAATCTGAGCGATCTGTTCAACAAAAGCATCAAGCGAATCCTTCGGTGTCGGAATATAATCTTTTTCCAGAATTTCATCTTCTGTCATCAGCGCATATTTAAGTTCTGTTCCGCCTACATCAATTCCGAGATATTTTTCAGCCATATACTGTCCTTTCATTAATTATTCTGTCAAATCAAGTATACCTTATATCACAGACATCATGTTATGCGTCATCAATGAAAACAAGTGCTGATTTTTTCATGAAAAGGAACATTTTTTCTGAAATCATGCCATTTTTCAATATCATATTTATTCTGTTCATGATTAAATGAATACATATTTGGAGGTGCATTATGAACTTTGTATTTATATCCCCCAACTTTCCGGAACACTATTCCAACTTCTGCAGGCAGCTGGCCGAAAACGGAGTTACCGTACTCGGGATCGGAGACGCACCTTACGAAAGTCTGAACGACGATCTGAAAGCAAGCCTGACCGAATACTATAAAGTTGATACAATGCTTGACTACGATGCCATGTACAGGGCAGTTGCCTGGTTTGCGCACAAGCACGGGAAAATAGACTGGATCGAATCAAACAACGAGTTCTGGCTCGAGCAGGACGCAAGACTCCGCACTGACTTCAATGTCGTGACCGGTCCGAAGTCTCATGAGATTACACGGTGGCGCTCAAAATCAGCCATGAAGAAATACTATGCGGAAGCCGGTATTCCGACAGCGCGCTATGCCATCAGGGACACACTTGAAAATGCCCTCGCCTTTACAAAGCTGGTCGGCTATCCGATCATTGTCAAGCCCGACAAAGGCGTAGGCGCAGCCGCAACATACAAAATCAAAAATGACAGGCAGCTGAAGCAGTTCTTCGCACAGGAAACAGATGTTCCGTATATTATGGAGGAATTCATCACCGGCGAAGTCACTACATATGACGGTGTGATCGATCAGAACGGCAAAGTTCTGTTTGCGGCTAGCCATGTCACGCCGATTGCCATCATGGACATGGTAAATGAACAGCTTCCCTGCTGCTATTATGTAAACAGCGAAGTGCCTCCCGAAGTAAAAGATGCCGGCGAGCGCACGCTGAAAGCATTCGATGTCAGAGGCAGATGCTTCCATCTGGAATTCTTCCGTCTTCTCAAAGACCAGGAAGGACTCGGCAGATACGGTGACATCGTGGCTCTTGAGGTTAATATGAGACCTGCCGGCGGCCTGACCCCGGATATGCTGAATTACAGCCAGTCATCCGATATGTATAAGATCTATGCGGACATGGCTGCTTTCGGTGAACCGAAACGTGTATTTGAAAACAATAAGCATTACTTTACCATGTATGTCGGAAGACGTGATCAGGCAGAATATACATATTCCCTGAATGATCTGTTCAGCGAATACGAAGACAATATCCGCGTATACCAGCGGATACCGGATTCAATTTCGGATGCCATGGGAAATGACGGCATCATCGCATGCTTTGATACGCTTCAGGAAATGAACAAGTTCATGAAGAAAGCTCTGGCACCGATGAGAATTCATTCCATCAGAACATACAAGCAGGCCTGACGGCCTGCTTTTTTACAGTATTTCCGGCATATCCTTTTCCAGGATCTGCTGTGCATTCATTACGATATTCTCCAGTTCCCGCGCCGACATGCGCATGGCTCCGTGTGCCAGTGCGGCATTCTGGATCAGGGCATCGCTTGTCGCAACAACCACGTCATAGTCATTCTTCAGTTCCAGGGATACTTTCTCGATATAACTGTCTGCGGTCTGACCGCTTCTTGTATATACAACCGTTGCGTTTCCATGATTTACGGAGGACCCGATATTGTCCTTTACCTTATATCCGTCGAAGACAATGATCAGCCGGCAGCCGGCATATCCCTGATAATTCATCAGAAGATCAATCAGATGTTCCCGGGCGGAGGAAATATCATTTCTTCCGTCATCCTTCAGCCTGTCCCAGGAATAAATCATATTATAGCCGTCCACAATCAGGCATCTCGGCAGTTTTTCCCTGATCTGCACATATTCAGGTTCTGCAGGCTTCTTCTTTTTGGGCTGTTCCTTCTTTTTTTCATTGCGGTTCCTGCCCTGTGACATTTCAAAGACCCGCTTCAGTTCGTCATCATCGATCTTCTGCTTTACGGACCGGTATCCGGACGATACCCTGTCCGTTTTCATTTCTATATGCATGTGCTGTTCAACTTCGTTCCAGGGCACAAAATACCCGCTTCCGTGCGCACAGAAAACAGATCCGGTCGGATTTCGGAGATCGCTGTCCGGATCATATCCGGATTCCGCAGTAAGAGCCGCCTGATCAGGACTGGGATAATAGCCGTCAAGCACACAGCTGAACCTGCCTTTTCCCCTTGTGAATGCCGTTACTTCATTCTGATAATTCATCAGCAGGCGCACCGGACCTTTCCCGGTGATCTTTTTATATCCTTCCGTGCCTTCTTCAATCTCAACTTCCGCCCTTCTGCTCTCCAGTTCGAACAGCGCCCTGCCGAGCACCTCCTCGGGAACAGTCAGTTCGAATTTGTAATACGGCTCCAGAAGAACACTGTCAGCCTTTTTCAGTCCCTGTCTTACGGCACGCGACGCAGCCTGACGGAAGTCTCCTCCCTCGGTATGCTTCAGATGTGCCTTCGCTGCCAGCAGGGTAATCTTCACATCCGTAAGCAGAGCTCCGGTCAGTACACCTCTGTGCCATTTGTTTTCAAGCTGTGTCAGCACCGACTTCTGCCATCCCATGGAAAGCAGGTCCGTCGGACACTCACTGGTGCATACAATACCGCTTCCTCTTTCCAGAGGATCCAGCCTGACAACAACTTCTGCATAATGACGGAGAGGTTCAAAATGACCGACACCGATCACGCTGTTTCTGATTGTTTCCTTCAGAATTACCTTTCCGGTTCCGAAACCGACGTTAACGCCGCATCTTTCCCTGATCTTTTTCTGCAGTACTTCCATCTGCATTTCGCCCATGATCCGCAGATGAATTTTTCTTGTATCTTCATCCACCGAAATCTCCAGCTGAGGGTCTTCGCTCGCCAGTATTCTGCAGTACTCCGTCAGCGCAAGAACATCCGTATCCGACGGGTATACAAGCTGATAATCAAGATATGCACTTAACAGCGGCTGTTCATGGTTTTCCTCAAAGCCGAGTCCCATGCCGCTCTCCAGCGTTTCCGGTCCTTTCAGGGCACATACCGTTCCGGCATATGCCTCGTTCAGCATCCGGTAGTTTTTTCCGCTGTACAGGCGGATCTGATCGACCTTGTCCTGTTCCGTCAGCTTCTGCCTTGCCTTCAGAACACCGCCCGTGATCTTGACATGCGTCAGCCTGTTTCCCTGTTCATCCTCATCAATCTTGTAAACTCTTGCCCCGAATTCATCCCCGTATTCTTTTTCCAGAGAGTATTTTGCGGCAGTATCCATCAGTTCATCGATTCCCGTCATTTTCAGTGCCGAACCGAACATTACAGGGAAGCATTCCCTTCTGTAAACAGCCTGCTGGATCATGGAACCCGGAATTTCCCCGGTTTCCAGATAACTGTTCATGATTTCCTCGTTCGTCATGGCTATTTTGTCCCACCTGTCATCATCGGTGAAATCAATGCAGCTGTCGCTGCAGTGCCTGACAAGGTCATTCATCAGTTCTTCTTTTGTCCGGTAGCTGATATCCATCTTGTTTACGAAGATAATCACCGGAACATGATAGTGTTCCAGACAGTTCCATATGGTTTCCGTATGACTCTGCACACCGTCCTGGCCGTTGATCAGAATAACCGCAAGATCCAGCACCTGCAGGCACCGTTCCATTTCACTTGAAAAGTCCACATGCCCCGGAGTGTCAATGACATATATTTCCGTGTCTTTCCATGTCAGAAAGGCTTCCTTGGAATAGATCGTAATGCCGCGGTCTCTTTCCTGCTGGTCAAAATCAAGAAAAGCATCCCCGTGATCCACTCTTCCTGCCTTTTTAATCATTCCCGATCTGTAGAGCATACTTTCAATGCAGGTTGTTTTTCCTGCATCTACGTGTGCCAGAATTCCGATTGTAATTCGTTTCATACCTAATAATTTATACCATGATCCCGCTTTATTCTGAATTCTTTCGCATTCGAATCAGTGTTTTCTTTCTGCTAATGTATAAATGATTTGGTATACTAATAGTAATTGCAGAATACTGCAGGCAGGGGGAGGTCCTATGGCGAAAAAGAAAAAAGATATTCTTGATGATGAAGAATACGAAGAAGAGTACGATGAAGAATATGAAGATGAATACGATGATGAGTATGATGATGACGATCTGTGGGAGGAAGACGACCGCAACCGCAGGAAACTGATCATCGCAATTGCGGCGGTTCTTGCGGCAATCGTACTTATGCTGATACTGATTTTCTTCCCGGGAAGAAAATCAAAGAAAGCCGACGACGCAGCAGTCACTGCTACGCCTGATGCATCAGCGGAAGTTGTTAAAACTCCGGATGCCACGGCATCAGCGTCGGCGTCACCGACAGCCAGTGCATCGGCATCAGCTGAACCGACAGCCAAAGCCACGGCAGCGCCAAGTGTCGGAACAGTATCCAATGTCAGGATTTCCAGCAATTCTGCTTATATGACTGTAAGCTGGGATGCTGCACCGGGAGCGACAGGATATATCGTCGGCGTCAACTCCAACGGCGCATTCTCAACATACGATACAACCGGTACTTCCGTGCAGGTACCTACATCCGCAATTTCCGACGGCAATGTTGCAGTGACAATCATTGCCAGAGACAGTGCAGGAAACGAAGGAAATCAATACAATACATCATATGCATACAGATTTGAACAGGATCCGCTGGCAACCCCGACCGGATTCAGTTCCTATCAGGACGGCAGTTCGATCGTAATTACATGGAATGCTGTACCAAATGCGGCATACTATTCAATTATAACCGGCTACGGCGCAGACACCGTCTGGGAACCGAAGTATGTTCTTGATATGTCAGCGGCAGACAGCGCAAACTTCTCAATCACTGTTTATGCATATCCTCCGGAAGATGACTTCCGTTACAAGAGCAGCGAACCTGCATCATACAGTCTGAGCTATTCCGCTCCTCAGATTGATACACCTACCGGTGTTTCAGCAGTCATGGGCGGTGCAGATCTGACAGTTACATGGAACGATGTCAACGGAGAAACAGGCTATACGGTTACCGTCACCGGTCCGGACGGAGCGACAGTCTCCAGCGTTCAGGCAAGTGAAGACGGCACAAGCGCAACATTCTACGGAATCGGATCCAAGCTTACATCAGGCGCCACATACACAATTTCCGTTATCGCCAACGGCGGCGGCGGAATGAGCACAAGCGCTGCAGCAACAGCTACATTCACATATCAGTAATGGTTAATCAGGAACTGATGCATGACGGTTCATCCGTCTGTGTCAGTTCTTTTTTTACTGAGACAAAGAAAAAGTGTTCTTTCGGTAAAGAACACTTTTTAGTACTTCAGTAATTCAGTTTGCCAGCTTCGTGCGCCATTTCAGCTTTTCTGGTCCACTTTTCAAATTCTTCATCTGTTGCAAGAACCGAATGTGTTTTAGTAATCGCATGATTTACGCCTTTGGAATAATCCACACCCTCGGCAGCCTTGTCATATGTGATCGAAACTCTCTTCTTTTCAAGAACAGGATTCGGATGCGGGATTGCAGAAAGCAGGGAAATCGTATACGGATGGATCGGATTTGTGAAGATCTCATCTGTTGTTCCTGTTTCAACAATATATCCCAGATGCATGACGCCGATTCTGTCGGAGATGTACTTGACCATGGAAAGATCATGGGCAATGAACAGATACGTTGTGCCCAGCTCATCCTGCAGGTCCTTCATCAGGTTGACAACCTGCGCCTGAATCGATACGTCCAGGGCGGAAATCGCCTCATCAGCGATAACCAGCTTCGGGTTTGTAACCAGAGCTCTGGCTATGCCGATACGCTGTCTCTGACCGCCGGAGAACTGTGCCGGATAACGTGTGGCATGTTCCTTTGAAAGACCTACCTTGTCAATGATGGCAAGAACTTTCTGTTCAAGGTCTTCCTTGTCCTTGTAAAGATGATTGATCTCAAGACCCTGGGCAATAATCTCCGAAACCTTTTTACGGGGATTCAGACATGCCATCGGATCCTGGAAGATCATCTGCATATTCTGACGGAGGAACTTTTCATCAGCTGATGAAAGATTCCCTGAAATGTCATGTCCGTCGAAGATAATCTTTCCGGATGTCGGATTGTAAAGACGGATCAGGGCACGGCCGGTCGTGGATTTTCCGGAACCGGATTCTCCGACGAGTCCGTATGTTTCCCCTGCCCAGATATCAAAGCTGATGCCGTCCACAGCCTTTGTCGTGAATTTACGGTTGATTCTGAAATGCTGCTTCAGATTTTCAACATGAAGGAGCGGTTCAGCATTGTAATTAATCTCTGTCATGACTTATGCTCCTTCCTTTTCATTGACAACTGACATGCCTGTTTCGGCACGCATTCTGATCAGACGTTCCTGAAGCTGTTCAGGCGGATCAATCTTCGGAGCCCTGGGATCACAGAGCCAGGAAGCTACACGGTGCTGACCGCCGACATTGAACATCGGAGGTTCGGCCTTGTAGTCGATTGCAAGCGCAAACGGATTTCGCGGTGCGAACGCATCACCGACAATCTCTTCGAGAAGGTTCGGCGGCGTGCCCGGAATCGCAAACAGACGCTTGGAATTTGTGTCTGTATCAGGCATGGATGCCAGAAGACCCCATGTATACGGATGACGCGGATCATAGAAGACCTCATTGATATTGCCCTTTTCAATGATTCTTCCTGCATACATAACGTCTACATAGTCAGCGACTTTCGCAACTACGCCGAGGTCATGGGTAATATAGATAACAGACAGTTCCTTTTCCTGCTGGATCTTCTTGATCAGTTCAAGAATCTTGGCCTGAATCGTAACATCAAGCGCTGTTGTAGGCTCGTCGCAGATCAGGATATCGGGGTCGCATGCCAGCGCAATTGCGATAACAACACGCTGACGCATACCGCCTGAGAGCTGGTGCGGATACTGCTTGAAGCGTTTTTCCGGATTTTCAATGCCTACGTCCGTCAGAAGCTTGATGGCACGCTGATTGGCTTCTTCTCTTGTCAGATGCAGATGAAGCATCATGCCTTCCGTGATCTGCTTTCCGATTGTCATCGTCGGATCAAGAGAAGTCATCGGATCCTGGAATACCATGGCAATGTGCTTGCCGTTGAAACGGTAACGGATCTCTTTCTGGCTGAGCTTGGTCATATCGACCGTTTCACGCTCACCCTTTTCATTTGTGAATGTGTAGTTGATTGTGCCGCTTTCGATTTTTCCGTTGGCAGCCATAATACCCATAATTGTTTTAACAGTTACGGATTTTCCGGAGCCGGATTCACCTACGATGGCAATTGTCTCACCCTTGAACAGGTCCATTCTTACACCGCGGATTGCCTTGACAACACCGCCGGCAGTTTCGAATGAGATATTCAGATCACGGATGGAAAGAACTCTGTCTTCCTTGTTTCTCTTAAACTTTTCCATATCTGACCTCCTGTTCTAGTGTTTCTGGTTCGGGTCAAACGCATCACGCAGACCGTCAGCGAACAGATTGAAGCTCAGCATAAGCAGTGCAAGTACGACAATCGCACTCATGATCATATAAGGATGGACTGTCAGCGACTTGTATCCGTCGGAAATCAATGTACCGAGGGACGCTGCCGGAGCGGGAATACCCAGACCGACAAATGACAGATATGCTTCGGTAAAGATTGCACTCGGAACGGAGAACATCGCCATTGTAATCAGCTGTCCGAAGATGTTCGGAAGAATATCAATAAAGATAATCGCAAAGTGCTTAGCACCGAGTGTTCTTGAAGCAAGAACATATTCTGCTTCCTTCAGCTTCAGCACCTCGGCTCTTGCAATACGCGACATGCCGATCCATCCGGTGATAATCAACGCCAGAATAATCGTTGTCATACCGGAAGGAAGGACAAGACCGAGCAGTGTGACAAGAACCAGTGTCGGGATACCGTTCAGGACTTCCAGAAGTCTCTGCATAACCATATCAACGACGCCTCCGAAGTAGCCGGAGATCAGACCGTATGACATGCCGATTACGATATCGATAACGACAGCCACAAGAGCAATAAACAGTGAGATTCTTGTTCCTTCACAAACACGTGTGAACAGGTCACGGCCGTTTGTGTCAGTTCCGAGCCAGAAGTACAAATCCAGAGCATCCTTGGCCTCATAAACATTCTTGCCTCTTTCAAATCCGTTGAAGATGCCGAGCTTTTCAATGCCCGGAATGCGGGGAGGCATACTCTGATGGGGAAGATCGATTCCGTCAAATGTATAACCGGAAACCATCGGTCCGATGATGGCAAACAGCGTGATAATCAGAATAATCACGGCACCGACAACGGCACCCTTGTTCTTTGAGAAGTTAATCCATACGTCATGGAGATATGAAGTGGATTTATATGCCTTGTCAGTCAGGCGCTCGCCTTCCTGAACAAACACAAAATCATTTTCACTGAAATCATCAACGATCTCATCTGTAAGCACTGGCTTCTTATGAATAATTTCACTCATAATCTTACTTCTCCTTTGCTACACGGATACGCGGATCAATGATTCCGTATGCGATATCAATGAACAGCATCATGACAATATAAAGTGCTGAATAGATAAATGCACAGGCGATAACAACGTTATAGTCATTACTCTGGATGGCAGTTACCATCAGTGTGCCTATGCCCGGCACACCGAACACTTTTTCGACAACCATTGAACCGGTCAGCAGGTTAACCAGGATCGGACCCATGATTGTAATAATCGGAATTAAGGTGTTACGCAATGCATGTTTCATAATCAGGTTGTTCTGTCTGACACCTTTTGCCTCAACAAGCAGGATATAGTCAGAACCGAGAACATCAATCATTTCGGAACGTGTAAATCTTGACACGTTTGCCATAGGACTCATGGCAAGAGCAATCATCGGACCGATATAGGAAGCAGCAACATTTTTAGATGTATACAGAATCGGAATCAGTCCCATTTTAAATCCGACAAAATAAACAAGAAGCAGAGCAAATACATAAGAAGGAACAGAGACGCCCATAATCGAAACGATTGAGCAAAGTGTATCCACCCATGTGTTATGGTTCAAAGCAGCTGCAATACCAAGCAGAAGTCCCAGTACGGAACCCAGCGCCATGCCCATTGCACCGACTTTGATAGAAACCATCAGAGGACCGGCGACCATTTCAGAAACAGCCTTGTTTTTGTTGATAACATAGGAAAAACCAAGGTCTCCTTTAACCATGGCAGCCACATACTTGGCAAACCGGATAAAGAACGGCTGATCAAGACCGTACTTGGCATACAAAAGGGCTTTCTGTGTTGCGTTCAGCTTTTCATCATTAAACGGAGAACCCGGCATAAGGCTCAGCATCAGAAAAAGAACGAACAGGATCGCCAGAAGCGTCAATATACTGACCAGGACACGCTTCGTTATATATTTGGCCATACTTTGTTTCCTCCTTTTAAAACATAACAGAATAGAGCGGTAAAGCCGCTCTATTCTGCTTTATTCATCAAATCTGATGATATTTGTCAGTCAGCAATTGTTACGAAACGATAGCTGTCTACACCTGCGTTGTGGAACTGAATTCCGCTAACTGCAGGGTTGATCAGGATAGCGCCGCCGTTCTGGTAAACAGGGATCAGAGCTACATCTTCAAGAACGATCTTTTCTGCTTCGATCATATCGTTCCAACGAGCATTTGCATCAGCTGCATCTTCGCCTGTTTCAGCCTTGTTCAGAATTGCATCATAATCTGCTGAGAAGTAAGACTTGTTGTAGCCGTCTGTATCGGACTTGTAGAGATCCATGTATGTCTGAGGGTCAGCATAGTCAGGGCCCCAACGTGTCAGACCGATGTCGTAGTTCAGTTCGTTCATGAGGTTGAGTCTTTCCTTCTTTGTCTTGGAATCAAGATTGATTGTGATTCCGGGGAGGTTGGACTGCCACATGTACTGAATGTTTTCAGCAACTGCCTTGGAAGCTTCGGAGTCTTCGAACAGCAGAGTGATTGTCGGATCGCCGCCGAGTTCAGCAACTGCATCTGCATAGAACTTCTGAGCTGCTTCTACATCGAAGTCAACCATGTTTCCAGCTGTTTCACGGTAGTCCTTTCCGTCAGGACCGAAAGCGAAGTCCTTCGGAATGAAGCCTTCAGCTGCAACGGAACCGTCTTTCAGAACGTCCTTGGCAATGGAGTCACGGTTGATGCTGAGTGACAGAGCCTTACGGAGATTCTTGTTGGCAAGAGCTTCGTTGTTGAGGTTGATTTCAAGTCTCCATGCATAACCTGTAAGTCTGTTTGTGTAGCCTTCTGTATCAGCATACTGATCAACAAGCTCACCGGACAGAGTTACAACGTCAAGAGTGTGGTCCTGCAGATATGCAAGAGCAGCAGACTGTGTATCAGGTGCGAAACGGAATACTACTTCATCAGCGTAGTCACCGCAGTTAGCAGCGTTCCAGTAGTTCGGGTTCTTTGTGAATGTGTATTCTGTTCCAGCTTCCCAACCGCTCATTACATACGGTCCGCAGAAGATCATATCGTTGATGGACAGTGCGAAGTTGTCGCCTTCTGCTTCAAAGAATTCCTTGTTCAGCGGGAAGAATGAAGGGAATGCTGTCAGGCCGAGCATGAATCCGCAGGGCTGATCAAGTGTAACTTCAAATGTCTTGTCATCGAGTGCCTTTACGCCGAGTTCTTCAGCGGGAAGCTCTCCGTTGAATACTGCAGAAGCGTTGTGAACGCCGACTGCTGTTTCAATGAATGCATATTCTGACTGAAGTTCCGGATCGACAAGTCTCTGCCAGCCGTAAACGAAGTCGTTTGCTGTAAGAGGTGTGCCGTTGGACCATGTCAGACCGTCTCTCAGATGGAATGTATAGACTGTGCCGTCTTCACTGACGTCCCAGCTCTCTGCCAGATCAGGAGCAGGCTGTGCGTTCTCATCAAGCTGTGTGAGACCGCCGATGCACATGGAGTGCATAATGAAGGATGTTCCGTCTGTAGCAACATGGTAGTCCATCGTATTGAGGTCTGCTGTGATTGCTACTGTTAAGGTTTTTCCTCCTGTAGTTTCTGCAGAAGTATCAGCTGTTGCATCTGCACCGCCTGATTCAGCCGGTGCTGCAGGAGCTGAGGAAGAGCCGCATCCGGCGAGCATTGCGAGAGCCAGAGCAGCAACTGTCAATTTGCGAAAGTTCATTTCTTTTCCTCCTTCGAATTGATTCGATGAAAACATTATACATACTTTATTGTTCATATCAAACAAAATTTACGGTTTTTCCGTAAATTGTTTCAGCAAAAATGTAAATGTAATGAAAATTTTCAATTAAACCTTTGCGTAAAACAGAATCAATATTGTTCATCTGGAAAAGAAATTACTGCTTTGCCCGGCATTCAGTCTGCAAGTTCCCTGCCTTCTTTCTTCGTCATCCTGTCTCATCATCCTGATGAGCATCTCTGCAGTATCTTTTTGTTCCTGTATATCTCCATCTTTATTAATATAAGGGAACACCGAAACATACGGCATTCCGGCTTCCGCCAGATGCACGGTAACTCTTTCTGCACGAACCGATTGTTCCCTGTTTCTTCTGCCGATGATCAGAACAGACGGTTTTCCGTCAAATTTTCCCGGTGCACATCTGAACAGTCGGTCCATAAATCCGCACAGCTGCCTGTCCGGCGCGCCGAAAAAAGAAGTGCCGGCAAAAACAAATCCATCAATCAGATCCGCCTCAGAGATAATCTCATTGATTCCTCCGTCCTCAAAGAAGCATCTCCCTGCTTTCCGGCACTTTCCGCATCCTGTGCATGCATGAATGCCTCCGGCACCGGGCAGGCGCACTTCCGCTTTGATGCCATCAGCATCAAATACCGTCTTCATCGATCCAAGCATTTCTGCCGCAGGACTGTTTTCATCTCTGTCTGTGCTGACCAGAATCACTCTCATTCTTATACTCCGTTTCAAGACACAGTATATCAAATGACATTAATGCAGCATCATTCAATTTCAGAATGCCCGCTGTCTGTCCGGCAGGAAATGTCTGAAATAACTCTTTCACTTTTTGCCTGATTGTGATAACATAATTAGGCACGAGTGCTTAGCTCAGTTGGGAGAGCACTTCCTTGACGTGGAAGGGGTCATGGGTTCGAGTCCCTTAGCGCTCATATATTCCGAAAAGCCGCATAAATATGCGGTTTTTTTATTACCTCGTGTTTTTGACTCTTTTTTCTGCACTGCATATCAGCCTGCAAGCACACTGCGGTGCATAGTAAAAACGGCCGTCAGCAGCACCTTGCATCCTTTTCATAGACACTCATATATAATCAAAAGCGCTTATTGTAATATTTGTTCTATCACCCACTGCCCTTCACATGATTTCTGCGAAATCTGAGTCAATGTGTTTCTGCATTAATGCGGAACCGGACAAAAAAAGACCTCACATGATTCATGCAAGGTCTGTGTAAGTCAGAAAATCAACATGCAGAAATACTGTTCCGAACTTATTTGCTGATTTCAAACTTATATCCCATAAGTTCGATGATCACGGAGTCTTCCGTCAGATTTTTCTCTTCTGTTATGAGAATTCCGTGTGCTTCGTATTTCTCATCGGAAGGCTCATATGTATATACTCCGGACAGATCGCCGCCGACAGAAGCGGCAATACTTTGAAATCTTGTGCCGCATCCTGATACGGTCCAGTCGCCTCCTGCTTTTCTGAAGACTGTCAGACCGTCAGTCATAAAGGCGGTATTCCCGACAGTATAACGGTCCGTAAAGAAACTGCAGTACTCTTCATCTGCAAAAGATCCGGTAAATTGATAGTCTACAGCATAATACAGGTACAAAGCCCCGTCGTATATTTCCATCCCCTCGTCTGCTTTCAGAAGAAAACTGTCATCTGTTTCTTTCGAAACTGTGCCAGCGAAGCCGGCATCACTCAGAGTGAATATGAAATCGTCTGCTGTGATCGTATCGCCAACATGATACACCTGGTCCTCTGAAGAGATTTTCGATTCTTCGGGCACTGCTGTTTCAGGTGTTGTCTCAGGTGCTGTTTCCGTTTCCTTTTCCTTCGAATCGGTATCCGGTCCCGGTTCCGCCTCAGAACCGCATCCGCACATTGAAGCCGAAAGAAGTACTGCCATTATCACTTTCACTGATTTGTTTTTATTCATACTGAATTCCTCTTAATCGACAAAATACATTATAGTCATTATCAGGAAAAGAATACACTGTGGTTCAGGCTGATTATCAAAGCTTCTGTCTCCTGCAGCATCACTCATACCGAAAGAAAGACCGCATTGTTATGCGGTTATTCTTTATTCCGGCATTTGCAGAAGCTGCTAGCAGCATATCAGCGACAAAACCATTATGAGAATGATAAATACACTGAGCTGGTCTCTCATGACTTCATCTCCTTCAGATATGCCTTAAATATATCATCCGGTGTTTCCGAATTCAATTTTCAGACCCGCAAAGAAAAGCACCGGTCTGCTTTCAGACCCGGTGCCTTCAGATACTGTTTCAGACTGATTACATCAGCTTGCGGAACATTTCTTCGAACTGTTCCAGGGATGCAGGTCTGGGGTTGCCGGGTGCGCATGCATCCGCAGCTGCAGACTCGCAGAGGAACGGAAGATCCTCTTCCTTCAGTTTATCGAGTTTCGCAGGAATTCCGACATCTGCAGAAAGCTGACGGACTGCCGCAACAGCTGCAGCACGGTAAGCATCCTGGTCCATGCCTGTTGTATCTGTGCCGAGAGCTTCAGCGATTGCCTTGAACTTTTCACCTGTGCACGGCGCGTTGAATTCCATAACGATCGGAAGCATCATAGCGCATGCAACTCCGTGAGGCGTATCATAAACAGCACCGAGTGTATGAGCCATGGAATGAGCGATACCGAGACCGACATTGGAATAAGCCATAGCTGTCACATACTGGGCAAGTGCCATGCCTTCACGTCCGTCCGGATCATTGGCAACTGCCTTGCGCAGATTCTTGCCGATCAGTCTGATTGCTTCAAGATTGAGGCAGTCTGACAGTTCCCATGCAGCTCCTGTTGTATAGCCTTCGATTGCGTGAGTCAGAGCGTCCATACCTGTGGAAGCTGTCAGTCCCTTCGGCATTGATGCCATCATATCAGGGTCAACAACTGCAACATCGGGAATATCGTTAGGGTCAACACAGACGAACTTTCTCTTCTTTTCAACATCTGTAATTACATAGTTGATTGTGGACTCTGCACCTGTTCCGCCTGTTGTAGGAACTGCGATTGTGAATACTGTGCGGTTCTTGGTAGGAGCTACACCCTCAAGAGAACGGACATCAGCGAATTCAGGATTGTTTACGATGATGCCGATTCCTTTTCCGGTATCCATGGAAGAGCCTCCGCCGATTGTAATCATGAAATCAGCACCGGAAGCCTTGTAAGCTTCTACTCCGTTCCTGACGTTTTCGATTGTCGGATTCGGTTTGATATCAGAATACAGAGCATACTCGATTCCGTTGGCTTCCAGAAGATCCGTAACCTTTGCTGTAACGCCGAACTTAAT
The DNA here is from genome assembly GCA_024696355.1 of Solobacterium sp. GTDB lineage: Bacteria > Bacillota_I > Bacilli_A > Erysipelotrichales > Erysipelotrichaceae > Bulleidia. The sequence continues at coordinate 9,630 of JAILGV010000138.1, read as the reverse complement.
CAGATCCGGATCGGACGCAACGAATGCCTTTTTCAGTCCTTTTGCCTTAATAATACCGGGAATTTCCTTGATTGCACCATGGCCATGGTAGGAAGTGCCGTTTAATACAAAGCGATTAACACCCATAAGTTTTTTTTCTCCTTCTGCTTTTCGCATTTCTATTATAAACTGATTCAATAACTTTGTGAATTAAAACACATATAAAGCGGGTTTTTCAACCGTTTTCCGAAGTAAAGGCAGGCTTGTGCCTGCCTCTCATCGGAGTTTATCTCTTGATGTCGTAGTTCTGATTCATCAGATTCCTGATGGATTTTGCATCATCCGTAATGTTGGCATCACCGTGAATCGTATGCTTCAGAACAGAAGATGCAACCGCAAAGTTAACCATATCCATCGGACGGTAATTATGCATCATTGCATAGATCAGACCGCTGGCAAACGCATCGCCGCCGCCGACTCTGTCAAGAATCGTAAATGTAAAGAGTCTGGACTCAAAGGTATGTCCTTCATACCACATATAAGCCTTCAGGCTGTTTTCGGAACCGGAATGCGCATAGCGGACATGACGGGCAATGCACTTGAGATTAGGATATTTCTCGACAAACCGCTGGAAGATTTCATCCTGCTGTTCGTAGGAAGGCTGCAGAGGAACGCCGTCCTTCCAGTCACCCTGAGAAGGATCCGCATCATTTTTATAAAGATGATACGGCTCGATTCCAAACAGAACATCAACATAAGGAAGGCATGCGGTACAATAGTCCCTTGCCTCTTCCCAGCTCCATAACAGCGCTCTGTAGTTGCCGTCAAAGCTGACAGTCAGACCCTTTTCCTTTGCCTTTTTAATGCACTTCAAAGTGAAATCGGCACATGAAGGCGAAAGTGCGGGTGTAATTCCGGAAAGATGCAGCCAGTCATATCCGTCAAGCAGTGCATCCAGATCTTCCGAGCTGTAGTCATATTCAGCCATTGCCGAATGCTTGCGGTCATATGTAACCTTGGAAGCACGGATTCCGTATCCGGTTTCCAGATAATAAGTGCCGAGACGGTGTGTCGGTGTCTGTTCGGGTGTTGAAAGAATCATCGGTGTGCAGTGCACATCATTGGAACGCAGCCATCTGACGGCACTCTTTCCGAGCGAATTATTCGGGACCACGCCGAAGAAAGTGGAATCAATCCCGAGATTTGCAAGAGCCAGGGCAATATTCGCCTCACTGCCTCCGTAGCTTGCCTCAAAAGAGGATGCCATGCGAATTTTTTCATAATTAGGCGGAGTAAGCCTGAGCATGATTTCTCCGGCAGTTATAAACTTGGGAGAATTGCTGTCCTTTAACAGCGGATTATAGTTTTCCATATCTGTCCTCCATATTCATGCAGATACCATAGTTTCCTGATAATAGTATATTCCAAAATACGGTCGCGGCATATAACGATTATCAGATCATTGACATTTTCCACATTTTCTGACTGTGTCCGAAGATTACTCATGCATGACAAAGGCCTGACTGTTCCCGCAGGATCATCCAGGCCTTCTGTATTCCTATTTTTCCTTTTTCACGTACTGCACTACTCTGAATCCGTCATACGGTATCACTTCCGCAATATCATAATCATTTTCATCATAGTACGGGAAATATGTATCAGCTTCATGCTCTCCCTCCACCAGGGAAATATACAGCTTTCTGCAGTAAGGAAGACATATCTTGTAGATGCTTGCACCGCCGCAGATAAAGATTTCCTCTTCCGTATCCTTGTTGTCTTCAAGGAATCCGATCAGGTCTGTGCAGTAGGTGACATTCTCACTGTTTTCCCCTTCCTGTCCCGGAAAGCATGCAACAATGGTATGCCGGTCGGGAAGCGGTCTTTTGAATCCGTCAAAGGTAACTTTTCCCATGACGATGCGGTGATGCAGCGTACGCTGTTTGAACTGCATCAGATCTTCTCTCAGATGCCACGGAATTTTATTGTCCAGGCCGATTGCCCTGTTTTTGTCATGGGCCACAATTAATGAAAACATCAGACACTCACCTTTCCTTTGATAGCCGGCCAGGGATCATAGCCGGTGATACTGATATCTTCATATTTGAAATCGAAAATATCAGTAATTTCCCTGTTCAGTTCAAGCTTCGGCAGCTTTCTCGGTGTACGTTCAAGCTGTTCGTGAATCTGGTCCAGATGATCCAGATAGATATGAACATCGCCGAACGTATGAATGAATTCATACGGCTCCAGTCCGCATACCTGTGCCACCATGCACAGCAGCAGACTGTATGAGGCAATATTGAACGGCACTCCCAGGAAGAGGTCTCCGCTTCTCTGATACAGCTGGCAGGAAAGCTTCTTCCCGTCTGCACTTACATAAAACTGAAACAGGCTGTGGCACGGCGGAAGAGCCATGTCCTTAACTTCTGCGGGATTGTACGCAACCACCATATGACGGCGGGAGAACGGATTCTTTCTGATTCCTTCAATCAGATCACTGATCTGATCAACGCCTCCGAAATCTCTCCACTGTTTGCCGTAAACAGGTCCGAGATCACCGTACTTCTGCGCAAACACTTCATCCGTACGTATCCTCTCAATAAACTCATCCTGTGTTTCTCCGGCAAATTCAGGAAGCTTCTTATAAGCCTCATACGGCCATTCATTCCATATCTTTACATTCTTCTCAACAAGCGGTCTGATATTCGTATTTCCGCTCAGAAACCACAGCAGTTCTTCAAAGATGCCGCGGTAAAACACCTTCTTGGTTGTCAGCAGAGGGAATCCTTCCTGCAGATTAAAGCGCATCTGATAACCGAACGTTGAAATCGTTCCGGTTCCGGTGCGGTCCTGTCTTTTCTGACCGTGATCAAGAATATACCGGCAGAGGTCCAAATACTGTTTCATTTCACTGCCTCCTTCAAATCATAGATATTTTACATGATTGCAGGGCGATAAGCCACCATGTTAATCAGACAGAAAAGAGAGAAGAGCATTTCTGCCCTTCTCCGTATTCCGGTCTTTTGATATCAGACTATTTTGCGTAATCTGCAGCACTCTGACCGGCAATGCGTCCGAAGACTGCGAAGTCTGCGACTGCGTTTCCGCCGAGGCGGTTCGAGCCGTGGACACCGCCGGTAACTTCGCCTGCTGCGAAGAGACCGGGAATCACATTTCCGGATGTATCGATGACCTCTGCCGCCGGATTGATCTTCAGACCGCCCATTGTATGATGGACGCCCGGCTGTACGGTCAGTGCGTAAAGTGTGTCTTCCAGCGGATTAGCGAAGGAGGTACGTCCGAAGTCAGGATCTTCTCCCTTTTCGACATAGCTGTTCCAGGTACTGATCGTTTCCGCCAGAACTGCCGGATCGATATTCATCAGTGCAGCCAGTTCTTCCGGAGATCCGCCTGTCACGGTCCAGCCTTTGTTTACATAGCCCTTGATGACATTTGATGCATCATACATCTTCTGATCTACGATCAGCCATGCATATCCGCCTGTCTGTTCATTTTCTGCATTTGAAACCTTGTCACGGGTAGATACTTCATCATAGAAGCGCTTGCCTTCCTGATTGACAAGGATCGCACCGTCAGCGCGAAGACCTTCTGTAATCAGGTTTGCGGAGCCGTCGTCCGCAACGTGTACTGTCGGATGGAGCTGGATCTGTTCCATATCGACTGTCGCTGCACCGAGCTCTTCCGCCATCGTGATGCCCTGTCCGAGGATGCCCGGGGCGTTTGTTGTAATATAACCGTCAAGAGCGGGGTTCAGCTTCTTGATCATGTCGTTGTTTGCACCGAAACCGCCTGACGCGATAACTACTGCTTTTGCATTGACAACAACTTTTTCTCCCTGTGCTCCCTTTGCCTCGACACCGACAGCCTTTCCGCCGTCAGTAAGAATCTTTTCAGCTGTTGTGCTGAAGAGGATCTCAATATTCCTGTCATTAACGTCTTTTTCGAGGATCGGCAGAACGTATGCACCGACGGAAATGATTTTTCCTTCTGCATCAACAGGACGGTGGATACGCTTTACGGAAGCGCCGCCGAATGCCGCAACATTGTGCAGCACTGCACCGTTTTCTTCCAGCCAGTCGATTGCATCAGCTGAATTCTCGGCCAGAGTCTTTACAAGTTCAAAGTCATTGAGACCTGTGCCGCCGAGCATTGTATCGAGTTCAAACAGTTCAACCGAGTCAAAGTATCCTTCCGGTGCTGCCTGGTAGGCATCCCACTGTTCCTTGACTGTCGCAGCCAGTTCTTTGACGATGTCTGCATTGGTGCCGCTGAATGCTTCAGCTTTCTCCAGAGTCTTTTCAACACCGGCACCTTCCTTGAATTCATTCTCATCCTGATATACTGTGTCAGCTGCGTTCATGCCGCCGGTGGAACGAACGGAATTTCCGCCTGTCATGCCTGTGCTCTCAAGAATAACGACCGACTTGCCTGCATCATGTGCTGTAATCGCAGCGATCAGACCGGCACCGCCGGCACCGATAACGACGACGTCAACATCTCTGACGCTGTCTTCCGCGGCTGCTTTTTCAACTTCTTTCTTTGCCAGATCTTCAGGTTTCAGACCTGCATCTGCCAGGGCTTTTTCTGCCGCTTCCAGAATTGCGTTTGAAGTTACCGTAGCGCCGGAAACTGCATCTACGTCAAGTGTATTGCCGGCAACGATCTCGCCGGGGAGCTGTTCGATGGCTTTTGTACCGATACCGGCTGTCTCGCCCGGACCTTCTGCCTCAACGTTTGTGATTTCACCGTTTTCAAGCGTGATCGTGACTTTGACCGGATTGGACTCGCCGCCCTGACCGACAGCTTCTGCGGTGAACGTGCCTGAGACGCCTCCGTCTGCGGATTCCGCTGCCGGCTGCTGTCCGCCTGATCCGCCGGAGCATCCTGCCAGAGTCAAAATAAGTGCGGCAGCCGAAAATATGCTGACCAACTTTCTCATAATGGTATTTCCTTTCCCGAGGTTTTCCCTCATGTTGTAATATCATTTTATACGAAAATATTTCTTCTTAATACTTGGAAGTGGGATTTTTTTATTGAAGACAATTTCTTTTTTTCTCACATATTTGGTGATTTGCGATTTTGTTTCCTTCATCATCGATTTTTCTATTTCATCACCAAAAGCTCATACCGAAGTCTCTAAAAAAGAGCCGAAGCTCCGGACAGTCCGTATTTCCTGACTGTCTGTGTGCTTCAGCTCTTTTTTTCTTTTTCCGATGCCTTCCGCAGATATTCTGCATATTCTTCCTGATCAACGGGAACGCTGACCGGCATATGCTTCCAGGCAGACAGATATGCCGCATTTGTGATTGCCAGAGAGGCAATTCCCTCACTGCCCGGTACGATCAGTTCTTCCTCTCCGTTCACGGATGCTGCAAAATTATCAAGCATTTCCTGATAAAGACGGAAAGAGGATGCCGGCACATATTCTTTCACGGTTCTTGTGATTTTCAGGTCCCTTCCGTCCGTGACAAGCGCATTTTTTCTGTAGCTGTCAGAATCTTCGCCATACTCGGAAAGCTCGAGAACATGATCACGCAGAACCAGTTTTCCCTTTGATCCTTCAACGGAAAGACGCTCGGTCCATTCCGCTTCACCGGTGGATCCGATAAAAGTTCCGGTCATTCCGTCAGAATATTTCATTACGATGACCGCCTCATCATCGACCGTAAAGTTATTGTATTTGCCGAACGGAATTTCAGCGTAAAGACTCTCCGGCAGACCAAAGAAATTCTGCCAGTGGTCAAGAATGTGCTGTCCCTGATTTATCAGCATGCCTCCGCCTTCTCCGTTCCAGCTGCTTCTCCACGCACCGGAAGCGTGATAATACTCTGTTCTGAAGTACCTTGTTGATTCCAGCAGAACTCTGTGCAGACGGCCCAGCCTTCCTTCTTTCAGAATTTCACTGACCGCCATATACCTCGGTTCTCTTCTCTGATGGAACATCATGGCATACAGAACATTGTTTTTTTCCGCACATTCCGCCATGTCCTCAGCTTCTCCTGCCGTGATTCCCGCCGGCTTGTCACAGAAGACATGCTTTTTCAGTGCAAATGCCTGCATCGCAAGTTCCGGATGGCTCTTATGCGGTGTCACAATCAGCACCGCATCAAACAGATCAGCTTCCGCGAACATCTCATCGGAAGAATCAAACATTTTCGGTTCGGGCATCCCGGACGCCCTCTGTTCAGCCGCTTCCGCACCCCATTTCTTTGCGCCTTCACTGCGGCATACCATTGCCGTCAGTACCATATTCCTGATTTTTCCGGACAGGATCATTTCAGCATATTTTCTGCCCATTCCGCCTGTTCCGATGATGCTCATCCTGCAGATACCCATGATGACCGTCCTTTCTTCAGATTATTATTCTGATCAGTTTTATATTTTTTATCATATCATGGACAAAATACAGATGATGTTTCTGTGATCACAGCAATGCCGCAATCAGGCGGAATACAAACGCTGCCAGCCATGCAACAACGCACTGCCAGACCACGACACCGGCTGCCCAGCTTCTGCCGAGTTCTCTTCTGATCGCCGCAACCGCCGCCACACACGGGGTATACAGAAGACTGAAGACCAGAAGACTTCCCGCCGCTGCCGGTGTTATCGCATTTGCAACACCGCCCTGTGCGCCGAACAGCACTTCAAGTGCCGATACAACACTTTCCTTGGCCATAAATCCCGAGATCAGCGCCGTCACAATTCTCCAGTCACCCAGACCGAGCGGACGCATCAGCGGTGCAAACAAACCGGCTGCCGATGCCATAATACTTTTTGATGAATCCTGTACCGGGGCCAGTCCGAGATCAAAGCTCTGCAGGAACCATACCGCGATCGTTGCGATCAGAATGACAGAGAACGCTCTCTGCAGAAAATCCTTTGCCTTTTCCCACATCAGCTGAATTACAGATCCCGGATTGGGAAGACGGTAATTCGGCAGTTCCATAACCAGCGGAACAGCCTCCCCCTTAAACAGCAGATGCTTGTACAGATATGCGACTGCAACGCCGACAATAATTCCCAGCAGATAAAGGCCTGTCATAATAAACCCGCCGCGTGCCGGGAAGAAGGCATTGACAAAGAATGCATAAATCGGCAGCTTTGCCGTACAGCTCATAAACGGTGTCAGAAGAATTGTCATCTTCCTGTCACGCTCACTCGGCAGCGTTCTGGTGGACATAACAGCCGGAACCGAGCATCCGAATCCGATCAGAAGAGGGACAATACTCTTGCCGGAAAGACCGATCTTCCTGAGGATGCTGTCCATAAAGAAGGCAACACGGGCGATATAGCCGCTGTCCTCAAGCATGGACAGGAAGAAGAACATTACAACAACGATCGGCAGAAAGCTCAGAACACTTCCGATTCCTTCAAAAATACCCTTGATCACCAGATTGTGAACCATACTGTTCACATTTCCCGCAGTCATTGCGTTATCGGCAATAACCGTCAGTGCATCAATGCCGGTCTCCAGCAGTCCCTGAAGCCATGCACCGATCACATTGAAAGTCAGATAAAAGACCGCTGACATAATCAGCACAAAAATCGGAATCGCTGTCCACCTGCCGGTCAGAACACGGTCAAGCTTCTGCGAGCGCGTCCATTCCTTTGATTCACGCGGAATCACGACACTCGCATCGCATACCTTGTCGATAAATGCAAAACGCATGTCGGCAATTGCCGCACTGCAGTCAAGACCTCTCTCTTTTTCCAGCTGTATCGAAATATGTCCGAGCATTTCCAGCTCGTTCTGATCCAGCCTGAGCTGTTTTAGAACCATGCTGTCGCCTTCCAGGGCTTTCGTTGCCGCAAAGCGGAGCGGAAGTCCGCTGCGCTGGGCATGATCCTCAATCAGATTTTCAACAGCATGCAGACAGCGGTGAACTGCCCCGCCGTTCTCGGTCGGCAGGCAGAAGTCCTGCCTCTCAGGTTTTTCCTGATACTTGGCTATATGAAGCGCATGATCCACAAGTTCTGCCACGCCCTGATTCTTGGCGGCGGAAATCGGCACAACAGGTGTTCCGAGCATTTCCTCCATCGCATTGATATCAACCGAGCCGCCGTTTCCGGTCAGTTCATCCATCATATTCAGTGCAACCACCACAGGCCGCTCCATCTCCAGCAGCTGCATCGTCAGATACAGGTTCCGCTTGATATTTGTGGCATCTACGATATTGATCACCGCATCCGGCTTTTCGTTCAGTATAAAATTCCGTGAGATGATTTCCTCTCCCGTATAAGGCGACATTGAATAAATGCCCGGCAGATCCGTCACTACAGTATTGGCATGCCCGCGGATCGGACCGTCCTTCCGGTCAACCGTCACACCCGGAAAATTGCCTACATGCTGGTTTGATCCCGTCAGCTGGTTGAACAGCGTCGTTTTTCCGCTGTTCTGATTGCCTGCCAGGGCAAATGTCAGGATATGATCATCCGGAAGCGGTTCTGATTCACCGTCCACATGATGAATTCCCGGTTCTCCAAGGAACGGATGTGCTGTCTTTTTCCGGTGTCCTCCCGATGCATGATCCTGCGTTTTCTCCTTCAGAGAAACCTCTATCTGCTGTGCGTCCTCCAGACGCAGTGTAAGTTCATATCCGTGGATCCTCAATTCCATCGGATCGCCCATGGGAGCCAGCTTTACCAGCGTAACTTCAGCCCCCGGTATTACTCCCATGTCAAGAAAATGCTGTCTGAGTGCGCCTTCTCCCCCGACCTTCTCTATCCGTGCACTCTGGCCGATTTTTAAATCCTTAAGAAACATTTTGTGTAATCCCCTGATCTAAATGTTATATACATTCTAACATTTTATCGGGTACGGTCATCATAAAACCGGACAGCAGTTTCATCCGTGTAAAACACAAAGAGTCAGTGCAGGGCCAGACTCCGGATCAGGTAAATCAGTAACAGATGGCCCGGATAAAACACGTAAAACAGCCATTTCAAGCCTCTGCCCCGCTTCCCGTTATACAGAAACAGCGGCACAAAACCAAGGAGACCGAACCAGTGGATTCCCATATTCCGGCAGATCACATGGTACAGCATGCCGAAAATATTTCCCCGGAAAAGAGATTTTGAGCCCGACACATAAAATATAAAGACAAGTCCCGACGCAAGCAGGGAATAATCAAGACGGAGAAATACCGAAAGAAGGCAGAACAAAAGCAGAACGGCAGCCCCGGCAGCGTTTCTGCCTTTGGAAGAACCGTCCCTTATGATCTTTTCGTACAGCATCAGACCGGCAATCGCCCATGCAAAAGTAAACATGATATTCTGATGGGAAAAATCTGAAATGCGCCCGGCTGTCACAAGATCGAAAGGTATTTCACTGATCAGGGCAAATACAGTCATCCGCACAAGATACCTGATTTTGTTCCGTGTATGCCGGTAACCCTGTGCCGTGCAGAAAGCAAAAACCGGCATTGCAATCCTGCCGGCCGCCCTCATCCAGAGCTGATCAGGAAAGAAATTATCCCCGACGTGGTCAAGCACCATGGTAAATAATGCTGTCAGCTTAAGCTGTGTTGTATCAAGAAACTGATATTTCTTCTCTGCCATAGTATTTTTCTCTTCTTGCTTTTCCCACTAAAGAAATGCAGGTCATAAATGATCCTGCATCTATCTGTTGTT
>JAILGV010000136.1 GCA_024696355.1 Solobacterium sp. | reverse complement strand
AGCGCCAACCTTGATGACAGCTACGCCGCCGGACAGCTTAGCCAGTCTTTCCTGCAGTTTTTCCCTGTCGAAATCAGAAGTTGTTTCTTCGATCTGATTCTTAATGGTATTGACTCTGTCTGCGATCGCCTGCTTGTCGCTGGCGTTGTTCACGATGATGGTAGTTTCCTTGTTTACCTTGACAGTGTCAGCTCTGCCCAGCATATCGACTGTAGTTTCCTTGAGATCCATTCCCAGATCGTCGGATACAACTACGCCGCCTGTGAGTACTGCGATATCCTGAAGCATATCTTTTCTTCTGTCGCCGAAACCAGGAGCCTTGACGCATACGCAGTCAAATGTGCCTCTCAGCTTGTTCAGAACGAGAGTAGCCAGTGCTTCGCCTTCAACATCATCCGCGATGATGAGGAGCTTTTTGCCCATCTGTACGATCTGTTCGAGAACAGGGAGGATTTCCTGGATATTGGAGATCTTCTTGTCGGTGATGAGGATCAGCGGTTCAGTGATGTTCGCTTCCATCTTTTCGGTATCATTTACCATGTAAGCAGACAGATAGCCTCTGTCGAACTGCATACCTTCCACAACGTCCAGTTCTGTCTTCAGGGACTTGGATTCTTCAACAGTGATTACGCCTTCGCTGCCGACTCTGTCCATAGCGTCCGCGATCAGACTGCCAATTTCTGTATCGGAAGCGGAAACGGAAGCAACCTGCGCGATTTCTTCCTTGCTTTCGATTACCTTAGCCTGCTTTCTCAGTTCTTCCACTGCAGTATCAACCGCACCCTGGATGCCTCTCTTCAGTTCCATCGGGTTTGCGCCTGCTGCAACGTTCTTGATGCCTTCCTTAACGATGATCTGCGCGAGCAGAGTCGCAGTCGTAGTACCATCGCCTGCCGCATCGTTGGTCTTGGTGGAAACTTCCTTAACCAGCTGCGCACCCATGTTTTCAAATTCATCTTCCAGGATGATGTCCTTCGCAATGGTAACACCGTCATTGGTGATCAGCGGACCGCCAAATTCTCTGTCCAGCAGAACGTTTCTTCCTTTCGGTCCGAGAGTGATCTTTACTGTGTTCGCAAGCTTATCTACGCCGGCTTCCAGTCTTTTTCTGGCGTCTTCGCCGAATTTGATTTCCTTAGCCATGATTCTGTATCTCCTTCTGAAATAATCTATATCTGAATGTATTAAAATCAGTCAACAACCGCGAGAATATCAGCATATGCGAGGATGATGTATTCTTCGCCTTCGTATTCGATTTCTGTGCCGCCGTATCTCTTGAAGATGACCTTTTCGCCCTTCTTTACGTCAACCTTAACGTCTTCGGTTCCCGGACCGACTTCGATAACCTCAGCGATCTGAGGAGCTTCTTTCGCGGAGCTGGCGAGAATGATGCCGCCCTTTGTCTTTTCTTCTGCTTCGACACGTTTGATCAATACATTTGCGCCAAGTGGTCTGATCATGATAATAACTCCTTTCGGTATCTGAATATTTCTTTATTTTCATTATTAGCACTCATCCTCTCTGAGTGCTAAAGATAATTTAACGCAATTCATTCACCATGTCAAGGGAGTATTTTATTCTTTTTGCCGGTTTATTCTTCATCATTCACTGCATGTTTGCGAACCGGTTTCAAACCGCGTATGATCACATTCACACTCAGGATATTAAATGCCGTCATATGGCTGACTTCGCTCGCCAGACTTTCCTGCAGTTCCCTCACCCGTTCCATCAGACGCTCATTGAAATCAAAAATGCAGGCGATGTTGAGAATGACTCCGTCCGTCCGGATATCCGCACTGCATTTCAGAATTTCCCGAACGCCTTCTGTCCGCGAGACCACATATTCCATGATGTCGATCACCGCGCTGTGCGCGATGGTAAAATTGCCCAGATAACTGTATGTAGGGCGCACCACTGTTTTTTCCTCATCCGGCATTTCCTTACCGTTCCGGTCCAGGAACATGCGCAGCGGAATCATGAAATATCCGGAAAACTGTTTCTGTATCTCCATGGTCGGCACCGGTATGACGTGCTTTCCGCCTTCCCTCCGGGACTGAAGAGCTGTGGAGATAGTCTCACCGTCCACAATATCTTCTATATGAATGATAGGATCCGGCTCGGGAAGGCCCAGACGGGACGCGATACGTTCCACCATGGAATCCGATGTACCTATCACCAGAATGCTCTCCGGCATGACTTCCCGGATTTTGTCAGCCACCGCAGCCCGGTCCTCTTCTTTATCAAAAATTGCCGTACGTATAGCAGTGATCTTGTTTTCATCCCTTTTGGCAGAATGCCCTGCCAGCACCGAATTATTATAAATGAAGAGTCCGTCGTCCACCATGGATTCAATATCGAACTCCCGGCACAGATTCATAGCCTGGTAACTCTTTCCTGTCCCGCTCTTTCCGGACAATCCATATACTCTCATGACCGTCTCCGTTCTGCCGCTTTTCAAGGCGGCACAGACCTCAGTAAAACTTCCGGCAATCCGGCTTCTCTGCAAAAATCAAGCCGGAAAAGGTTAGTCGTGACCAACCGTTTTTTTATGCTATAATGACCTTAGCAAAAACGGGAGTAGTCAGCTGCCGCTCATATCCCGGAAGCCGGCGCTTACGTTTTTACCGGATTAAGTACATTAATTGTATAGTAATCTCTATCAATTAATTAATCCAGCAATTCTTATTTATTATTTCATATTAGGAGGTATATCTATGGCTTATGTAATTTCTGATGATTGCATCTCCTGCGGCGCTTGTGCAGCAGCATGCCCGGTAGAAGCTATTTCCGAAGGTGCTGAACATTACGAAATCAATCCTGATGTATGCATCGAATGCGGCGCTTGTGCAGCAGAATGTCCTGTTGAAGCTCCAAAAGCTCCTTGATCGGATTTAAACTTCACCATCAATTGATCAACCGTAAATAACGGCTTGGCTGTGACAGATGCAGCCAAAAAATCAGCTGCCTTTGCAACGTTGCAAGGGCAGCTTTGTTTTTTGTCCGAAGACCCGTTTTTATTCCTCCTCAATGTGCGAGATCCGGTACACCAGAGAATTCAGCGTATCCGTAACATGCACATTGCCGACGGAAACATTTTTAGGAACAACCAGATCGCGCGGCGCGAAGTTCCAGATTCCTCTGACTCCTCCCTGAACCAGCCGGTCAGCAATTCCCTGAGCAGCTTCTTTCTCCGTCGTAATGATTCCGATATCCACCTTGTTTTCTTTCAGGAAATCGACGAGATTGTCCGCATCCTGCACGACAACATCATTGATCCTGAGACCGATGACTTTCGGATTGATATCGAACATGCCTATGATCGGGAAACCGTTCTTGTAATACTTTGTGTGATTTGCAATAGCCTGACCAAGATTCCCTACGCCAACAATAACCATTCTGTACTCCTGGTCCAGACCCAGAATACTGTTGATCTCTTTATACAGAGCTCTGATATTGTAACCGTATCCCTGCTGTCCGAAACCTCCGAAATTGTTAAGGTCCTGGCGAATCTGCGAAGCTGTGAATCCGATCCGTTTGCTCAGTTCATTCGAGGAAATCCTCTCCACATCTTCATGCATCAGGTCTTCCAGATAACGGCGGTATACAGGGAGTCTGTTCACTACTGCATCCGAAATTTTTGCTTTCATTTTTGCATCCCTCAAAATTAATCTTCATCTCCAATTATTTTGACTGTTATAATAATAACAAAAAACAATTG